>CAZRKA010000060.1:0-18003 GCA_964600345.1 uncultured Chitinophaga sp.
TAATGCCTTTAGTTGGTTTACATTAAGTTTAGTTTTTGGCTTTGCTTAACTGCACTTTGACATCGGCTACAAGCGATTTGAAAATACTTCGTATATACAGTGTGTCCGAATTTTTTTTGCGGAATGCCTTGTTCAGTATCTCAAGCTGATTCAATATGATTGAATCGTGAATATTCTGCTGACTGGTATTGTAAAGTACATGAAATACAACCGGAATTTCGAGATAAAGCGTATCGGCCACAATACTGCGTTTTGCATTTTCGAGCTGCATGAGCTCGCTCATTGCCTGATTGTACCATGCCTCCTGCCACTTAAGAAAGTCGGGATTGCGTCTGAGTATTCGTTCGGTTTCGGTTTGGTAACCGCAGATTTCATTGTGTTGTGCAAATGTGTTTAATACAAACAGGGAAATCAAAATAGAAAAAACAATTCGTTTCATTTTATCGGCCGGTAAATAGTGGTTTGCGTTTTTCGTTGAAAGTAGCTACGCCTTCTTTGTTGTCTGAACTGCTGCCGGCAATTTCCTGGCAGTAAGTTTCGTATTCGAGCATGGTTTCCAGGTTGCTGCTGAACGATTTGTTGAGCATTTTTTTCATCAATCCTATTGCTCTGGTTGGGGCACTTGCGTAATAAGCGGCAACTGCTTCTGTTTCTTCATCCAGTTTTTCGGCAGGTACACAGCGGTTTACCATTCCCCATTCGTATGCCTGAGCTGCACTTATTTTCGAGCCCATGGTACTCATTTCAAATGCACGTGCAGAACCAACCAGTCTTGGCAGAAAATAAGATGACCCGCTGTCAAGAACAAGGCCGACATTGATAAAAACTTCAATTAAACTGGCGTTTTCAGAAGCAACTATAAAATCTGATGCCAGAGCGAGCGAACATCCTGCGCCTGCTGCTACTCCGTTAAGTCTGCAAATAATTGGCTTGGGCATATTCCTCATTTCCCTGATGATGGGATTATACCTCTTGTTGAGGGAATCTATAAATGATCTTTTTTCGGCACCGGCAATTGCTTTCAAATCCTGACCGCTGCAAAAGGCCTTTCCTGCCCCTGTAAGAATTATGACCCGGGTTTCATCGTCTTTTCTGACATTTTTTAAGGCGTCCTGTAATTCAAAACTCTGCTCGTCATTGAATGCATTAAATACATCCGGCCGGTTCAGTGTGATGGTTGTAATACTTCCTTTCTTCTCAAATAAAAGGGAATTGTAGTGCATACTAAACTACAAATATAACCGAAATCAATCTTATAAAAAAAGGCTTAGGTCAATTAAAATGCAGTTAAAATAACTCTGTTTATGTGAGGCGGTCATTATCAAGCTAATGACCTGATAGCGTCGCTTATCAACTTTCCGTGCCACTTGACTATTACATCTGCTTTATCCCGAAGGAGTGGCATGGTCTTTACCGGTAACCAGGGTTCAATTGCTATAATGGGTTTCCTGTGAATCATGGCAAGTTCTATTTCTTTCCGGGTCCAGTAATTCTGGGTTTCTTCGGTGCCGGCTAGAATAAGCAGACAATCACTTGCTTTGATTTTTGCATCGAGGTGATGCGTATATGTTTCTTTTGAATTACCCGATGTTTCGGGAGCTTCGTTAAAGGCTTCAAGAAATTGGAATCTTAAACCGGCTTGCTTGAAGAACTGTATTTTTTTCTTACAGGCTTCGATGTTATAAGTCCACGAATGGCTGATATACAGCTGATATGTTTTGTCCATGCTTTCACGATTTTTAGTTGCGCAAATCTATGAAATGGAGCTGTAAAAACAAATTCAAGCCTTAAACATAAAGTCTTATTTCAAAAACAGACTTTAAGCACGCCATCAGAAATTAAGCATGTTTAAGCTTTGATTTAGAGATCATGGAGAAGGATAAAAGTCCTGTTTAAATAAAAAAGAAACACAGCTTTATCGGCTGTGTTTCCTGATTGTTATTGTCTCAGCGCTTTATTTCAGTTGGTCTTGATGGTGGTTTTATTCCGGGGAATGAACCTTTTCCACCTGAATTACCTGAAGGTGCCTGATAAGGTCTTGAAGAGTTGTTATTTTCTTCTTCGCCGGAATTCACATCAGGTCTGTAAGTGTTTGATGTCTGATCGCATGGCAGGCATTTACACGGAATATAGATGGTGTTGCTGTCGGACGGATTAAGCTCTACGCTGTCTACGGCAATTTCTTTAAAATAGCCTTCTTTTACCAGTGTTTTGTCGTATTCGCGTTCAGATATATTAAAGATAAGACCGAATTTGAAATGTTCGAGTTTTGGAGTAATTCTGTTGTATTTAAGATCGTAGTTCAGTCCGTTGAATGTAGAATTGTTCATGTCTACCAGCTTCACAGGGCTGCCGTTCATCCATTCGTAGCGGGCGTCAAGAGAAACTACCGGACTTAATTTTATCCTTGCACCGAATCCGAAACCGTACATCATGGAAACCGAAGTGTGGGCATTGTTAGTGGTGCTGTTGTCAACATCCTTGAAGTTGACATAAGACTTTACAAGCTGACCTGTTGAATATAATCGGGGACCTGCCATCAGGTTAAAGTAGGGAACTATTGGAAATTTAGCGTATTCAAAATGAGCCCTTCCGAGGAAGTCCATTGAATAGGTCTGAAGGCGTGTAAAGCCGCTGTCCTGCGAGGTATTGTTGAGCACAACATTGGTTTTCCTGCTTTTCCCGTAGAACTGCATTCCCCAATCGAAGCCGGCATAAATACCCAGATGATTGTGATCCAGTCTGTTTCCCGACATGAACTGAAGATTGAATCCTGCATTCATGCTATCGGTATTTCTGAGACGTTGTGCCGTGAAATGTATACCGATAAAACCGTCGTTGATAACACCACTGCTTTTTTTCTCGATGTATTTGTATTGAGGATCGACCCACATTTTGCGGTAGAACAAGCGGTAAGTCCTGCCGTTTTCACTCACAGTAGCAACACTGTCAGTGTATTTGCCGAAAGTTCTGACCGATGATACAAGCGGTTTGAACAGGCTATCATCACTCAATGTATTCCCTGAACCGTTATTCGCTTGTGAATTTGCTGATTCGGAGGTATTGCTGTTCCCATTGGCATTCGGTCCTTTAAGGGGCTTTTCTAAAGAAGCAGAATTGAATTCAGTTTCCGAAATTTCGCTGCCGGTTTGATTGTCCCCGCTTAAGGGAGCAGAAAGTTCCGGATTTACGGAGCTGCCTGGTTTTCCGTCGGAATTTACCTGAGCCGGACTCATCAACATATAGGTGGCAATTGATATAAAACTTAAAGTGGTCATAATGATAAAGATTAAAAATTTTGGTTTGTTTTTTGAGGGTGGGGGAACAATCAGAACAGGTTTTTTGTCGTCTTCGTCGAGGAGTGCGCGCATATTGTCCCAGGCGGCCGGCTCGAATACTGCCTCATGCTGTTTCAAAACTTCCCTGAAAAGTTCGTCTGTATGTTTGGAAGGATTGTTTTTCATGATTTGTAATGGGTTTCTAAGATGTTTTTTAAAGTTGCCCTGGCATTGCTGACATGCCATTTACTTGTACCCGCCGAAATATTCAGCATGCTTGCTATTTCTTCGTGCTTATAGCCCTCGATTGCAAACATGTTAAAGACTATTCGGGTCGCTTCAGGAAGTACGTCTAGCATCTTAATCAGGTCGCCTGCAAACAGATTATCTATGACCCCGGCATCGATCGCGTACTCGGTTTGATGGTCGTTTATTTCTTCCGTTTTAGGCATCCTGGTCTTGCTGCGCAAACTGTCGATGATGCTGTTGTAAACAATACGGTGTATCCATGCTTCAAAAGGTCCGTTGAAATTGTACTGATCAAGGCTTCTGAATACTTTTAAAAATCCGTGATTTAGTATTTCCATTGCGTCATCTTTGTTTTTGACATACCTCAAACAAAGTCCCATCATTTTGCCATAGTAACGCTTATACAAAGTTTCCTGAGCCGACCGGTCGTGACTCTTGCAATCCTCCAGCAGACGAACCAGTTCCGGATCCCGGTCTGTCCTCAGGCTTGCATCGGTGTGCATTGTTAACGATATATCAGGCGATTCCGACATGGACTTGTTCTGATGTTCTAAAGCAAATGACGTACCCTCCGGAAATATGGTTGGGTAAGAGTATAAAAAAAGGACTAAAGTGCGGTTTTGGTCTATGAACAAAAAAAAAACCGTCTTTAAGGACGGTCTTTTTCATTATTTTTCTTCAGCCAAAACCGGCTGACAGGTTTATGGATATCAATGAGACCCGGCCCTGCCAACCATTTCCATTACTTCACTACTGATTCCGGTAAAGCTGAATCCACCGTCGTGATACAGGTTTTGCATGGTGACATATCGGGTATAGTCGCTGAACAATGCAACGCAATAGCGCGCGCAATCTTCGGCACTTGCATTTCCGAGAGGACTCATTTTATCGGCATAAGTGTAAAACGCATCAAATCCGCCAACACCGCTTCCGGCAGTCGTCATTGTTGGACTCTGGCTAATGGTATTCACTCTTACTTTCTTGGCTTTGCCATAGTGATAGCCAAAGCTTCTGGCAAAACTCTCCAGCAGCGATTTGGCCTCGGCCATTTCATTGTAATCAGGGAATACACGCTGAGAAGCAATATAGCTTAGCCCGAGTATACTTCCCCATTCGTTCATGGCATCTTTCTTCATCAAAGTCTGCATCAGCCTGTGAAAGGAGATGGCAGAAATGTCGAAAGTTTTATGCATGAATTCGTAATTGAGATCATTATATGCATTTTTCTTTCTGATGTTCAGACTCATCCCTATACTGTGGAGCACAAAATCGAGTTTACCGTATTTGGCAACAGCAGCATCAATCAATTTGTTCATGTCCTCATCAAGGCTGACATCGCAGCCTATCACTTCTGAACCGGTTTTAGCCGCAAGATCATTGATTGCTCCCATCCTGAGTGCAATGGGCGCATTACTCAGTATAAATTCTGCTCCTTCAGCATGTGCGAGTTCGGCAACTTTCCATGCAATTGAGTTATTGTCAAGAGCGCCAAAGATGATACCTTTTTTTCCTTTTAAAATCATATATAATGTGAATGCTTGTTGTTTAATACTTAATGATGAAAGTACTGATTTCGAATCCGTTTATATCAGTGCATTTCAGAATATAATTTCCTGCCGGCAGTGCATCTGTTTGTATTTGCTTGTTTGAAGCATCGTGCACTATGTCGTATTTCCTTCCTGCCATATCATATATTTCGAAATTGCTCAATCCTTCATCATTGTACCTGATATAGTTTTGAGCCGGATTCGGGTAAAAGCTCAGTTCGTTTTTATTTATACCTGATATAGAGTTGAGGTGAAGTAAATCAGCATAAGAACCTCCGCCCAGATTGAAATAGGTACCTGAAGAGGTGGTTTCTTTTTTTATAGTTCTTACAATATACCTGTATGTTCCGCTGAAATAATTAAATGAATCGGTGTAGGTTGTATCGTTCACAGGGTATTTGGAAACTCTGATAAAGATATTTTTAGCTGTGTCGTGTCTGTAAACCACATAAGAATCAAATGTTCCGTAGCTCTTGTTCCAGATCAGGTTGACGCGTTTATTGCTGCTGCTGGCGATCAGACCTTTAACCGGTGGCAAATGTCTGTTGCAAAGGGTTGGATCTCCCATAAGGGCAATATGTACGCTGCTGTCGGAGTAATTAAAGCCTCCGGTAAAATAAAATCCGTTGTTGTTTTGGGTAATTCTGGTACCGTAACCCAGGTGTTTTCCGAGAGCCATGGTGTGGATATACCATTTCGGAATACCTCCCCAGAAAGAAGCAAGTGCAGACCGTCCGAGAGGAGCCTTAAGAAAAGCATTGCTGTTGTCCCAGTCGCCAAAGAAACTGCCCGCCAGTATGGTAAAGATATGCTGCAGAGAATCGTTTGCAAAATTGCTGCTGCTTCCAATGCCGTTGCATGTAGTGTAGCTGCCGGCACCGCATCCGTATGACCAAAGATATGAATTGGATTTCAGTTCAGTGACATAATCTTTTGTATTCACGACACTGTCGATGGGAAAGAAGGCTGAAAAATTCTGCCAGCCCGTAGAGGCCAGATTAAAACTTGTGAAATTGTCGTCTATTAAACCCCTTTCGGTGGCAGAGAGTCTGCCAGTTCTCCAAAGGTGATTTCTGTTCAGGTAATTTCGTGTAAGTACAGTATCCGACTTTCCGAATAATGGCATGTTAAAAAGGTCAATTCTGCCAACTTCCAGTTCGATGCTTCCGGGTATTTTGGTTGGATCAAATTTTCCGTCACCCGGAATATTGTGATGACGCGTTTGATTTCCTGTTGTAAGGCTGATATTGACATCTTCCCATAACCCATCGAGGTCGCCGTAATAAACATCTGCCGGCCATGCACCGGTGTGGTTGCCACTGCCTTCAACGTGTCCGTCAGGTGGCGGATAGTTTGAACCGTCGCCGGTAAATCCGCCGGAATAAGGAACAGGAATATGACCAAGTATCAGCAATGTGGTAACTGTTCTTCTCCTTGATTTTACAAATGGCACCAGCCTTGCTTTTACCGAAGCCGGCGAAGAATTGCGACCGGCATACATGGTGCTGACTTCCCAGCCCTCGGCACTCAGGTCGTTATTCAAACGGGCGATTTCTGAAGCAAGCGGAAGCATGTAGTTACTGTCTATCAGTAAAACAATCCCGCCTTTGTAAGGAACCTCCTTGAGTTCGTTGCCGGCATAAATATATCCGTATGCTATAGCAGAAGTTCCCTGAGCTGCTATTATCCAGTAGTCATAGGCATTGCCGGGCACAGCACTGATGTCTTTATAGGAAGTTGCATCATTGTTAAGGGTGGCAATCGGAGTTCCCCAGCCCAATATACTCAGGCTGGTTCTTCTGTAAATTGTGTACGAACCGGTAAATGTGCGCAAAGGCCAGTTGAGTGTAATGCCGTCTGCCTGGGCTTTTGCATTAATTTGAATGACCTGGGTTTTGGCAACCTGTGCAAACAGACTGGTTTTGAGTATAAAAACAAAACCAAGTAAAAGTAGAATTCTTCTCATTATGTTATTGTATTGTAATTTGTGTCTGATAAATGTAATTTGTGTCGCTGATCAGAAGGAAATAATTGCCCGGCGCTATGTTCGCAGTTCTGATTAAAAGATCAGTGCCGATAATTTCCTGCAAAAGGAGTTTTCCGTTCATGTCAAATATCCGGCAGGTTTTTCCGGCCAGAATGAGATCGCTGAAATGCAGCACACCCGAAGAAGGATTTGGATAAAACGGCAATAATTCCCTTTTGACAGAATTTATATCACCCGGATTGAGCTTGATAATTTGAATCATGTTGACAGCTGTACTGTCATCAGTTCCTGCAATGTTCTGCGCTTCGAGTTTTACGGTAAAGTATCCGCTGCTGTCGAAGATCAGACGAGGTTCTGCTGAAGTCTCACTGCCGGCGGTATATCTTACACCCGTGGAAGGCGTTATCGTCCACTTGTAGCTGTTGCCAATCGAAGGAGTAGTATTGTTTAGAAATTTAAAAGTATCTTTTCCTTCGCTACCAATATATCTGTCTGCATCAAATCTTACTCTGGGAATAAAGGGTGATGGATTGCTGCTTCTGTAATTATCGCGGTAGCGAATTGTCAGTGGCGTGAAATTCCCGTTTACCTCAGTACCGCTTACTTCAAGCAGCGGAATCTTTTCGCTGGTGCTCAGCCAGCGGTATTCGACACGGTTGCTCACAAAACCAAGATTAATAGCCGGAGTGGTGATTTTAAGACTGTCAGTTTCAAAAACAACAGATCTTACTTTAATACAATTGATATTGTTGCCGTAAGGCGTGGTGATAGTTCCCCAGCCTACCACATCATTGATACGGTAACCTTTTTGTCTGAATGTCCCCAGTTTTACGATGATATTACCCAATAAAGTCGTTACATCAAAGGTACTTGAATCGTGATCGCCGTATTTCAGTGGAAAAAGATAAATTTCATCCTTGTCGTTGTATACTCCGCCGGCAGGCATAGGAATGGCTGAGAGCGTAAAGCCGGTTCCGACTGCACTCCAGCCGGTGCTTTTCTTGTCATAGAAATTGTAAATATTTTTAAAAGCAATCTGCCCCTGGCCTATGCTGTCGGCCACTTTGTATCCTATGGCACCAACAGGCATTCCGGTAAATGCCAGTGTCGAATATGGTGTGCTCAGAAGAGATTGAAATTTGTAAATATCCTGAGAACTTAAATTCAGATTGCTGTAGTTCCACGAGTAATTTGTACCGGTTAATGTAAAGTCAGTATTGACACTGGTACTTATGCTGTAACGGATAGTGTCGCCGATGGAAGGCATATGCGACTGGGTAATCTGTATCTGAGCATTCAGACGCAGCAGCATCAGGATCGTCAGAATGAGGCATATTTTCTTCATCCGTATGAATTTAGTAAAGGTGTAAAATTAATATTAAATTTGAATTTTTCAAATATTCTATGCCAATCTTAAGGATTTACCTCAGTCTTTCCCTCATACTGCTTGCTGTTCACTTACCTGCCATGCGTTCCGATTCTTTTAATATCAGGAAAACTGAATTGCATCTCAGTATCAGAAATTTCGGTGCCAAAACTATTAGTGGCAAGGCTGTTCACCACATTAGTTTTATCATGCAGTCAGAAAAACTGAGTCTGGACCTCAGACAGATGAACGTAGATTCTGTAAAATCCGGTAATTCACATTTAGTCTTTAACAGAAACGGTGAGAAATTGAATATTACACTGGATAAGGTTTATTCTCCGGGCGACTCATGCGAATTAAGCGTTTATTACCGTGGAATACCTGCCGCAGACCCGGGTGGCTGGGGTGGATTTTATTTCAGTGGCGATTTTGCATTCAATCTCGGGGTAGGCTTTTCGGTAAATCCACACAGTTTCGGAAGAGCCTGGTTTCCCTGCGTGGATGAATTTACCATGAAATCGGCCTATGAATTCTATATTGAGACGGATTCAAATTACACAGCAGCCTGTAATGGCGTGCTGATAGGGAAACAACGGCAAGGGACAGGAATGATATGGCATTACCTTGAAAGTGTTCCTTTGAGCGCCTACCTCGCATCGGTAAGTGTCAGTAAATTCTCAATAATATCTTCGGCTTATAACGGCATAAATGCAGGGTTTCCGATAAGTCTTTACACTGTTGCCAATGATACCAATAAAGTAAAAGCCTCTTTTCTGAGACTTCCAATGGCGATACAGGCTTTCGAAAAGGCCTTAGGACCTCAGGTTTACAGCAAGGTGTGATACAATTTTGTGCCTTTCAGTTCGGGTGCAATGGAACACGCAGGTAATATTACTTATCCTTCGGCATTTGCCAGCGGCGGACCCGATTATGAGGAACTGATGGCACACGAACTTTCACATCACTGGTGGGGCAACAATGTGACATGTAAAAGCGAAGGAGATATGTGGCTTAACGAGGGTTGGGCAAGCTATTGTGAGCATTTCTTCAATGAACAGATTTACGGACGAAGTGCTTATAACCGATCTATCCTCGATAATCATGTTTT
The DNA here is from genome assembly GCA_964600345.1 of uncultured Chitinophaga sp. Lineage (GTDB taxonomy): Bacteria > Bacteroidota > Bacteroidia > NS11-12g > UBA955 > JABMMZ01. The sequence goes on from CAZRKA010000060.1 coordinate 9,536, forward strand.
TGTACTCAGATTTGCGCATGTCAATGATGCCAGTATTTTTTCGATGATAAATATACCAACACAGTATACTTACGGAAACCACGTGTATAAAAAAGGGGCTGACGTAGTTCACAGCCTGAGGGGAGTTTTAGGTGATTCGGTTTTTTTCAGGGCCTGTAAAGCGTATCAGCAGCAATACAGACTTGGAAATGCATCTTCTCAAGACATGGAAAATGTGTTTGCTTTAAACGGAGGAGATAGTCTGGCGCGTTCATTTTTTTCGTCATGGGTATATGAAAAAGGATTTCCCCATTTTATTATCAGCAAACAGGTACACAGCGGAAACGGACCTTACAAACTTAAAATACACACCTTGCAGAATCCGAGATTTACCGGTAAAATTTACCGCAATCTACCGGTAGAAATATACTTTTTCAGGAACAGAAATCATTTTGAGAAAAGAACTGTGCTTTTGCGAAATGAAACCGATTCATTTGAGTTTACATTTAATTTTAAACCCGAATTTGTTTGTACTGATTTCGAATCAAGACTGAGTGATGCCATAAGCGAAAGAACATTGCATACAGACAGCATTGGCACACATTTTTTACCACAGGCATTTGCCAATATTCTGATAAGAAATGCTTCCGATTCTGCTTTGATAAGGGTAGAACACCATTGGGTCGGCCCTGAAAAATTCAGAATCAGTCGTCCTTATGTAAGCAATTACAGATATCACAGTGTAGACGGTTTGTGGAACGACAGTTTGAAGTTCGATCTGGAACTTAATTACGATGGCCGTCAGGGTGGTGTTAATTCCGGAACAGGATACCTTGATCATACGCTGATATTCAAGACAGAAGACAGTCTGACAGTTTTGTACCGGGCCTGGCCGGGCGATCCGTGGCGGGTGTGGAACGATCTGCAGTTTACCTACGGAGGTAAGAACGACAAACAGGGAAAAGTACTGATAAAGAATGCGCGGAAAGGCGATTATGTTTTTGCTATGTATGATAAAAATCTGGCTCTTACTGATAAAGTATTTAATTCATGGGATACTGCTTCATGGACAATAATGCCCAACCCATCTAAGGATATTTTGAGAGTGGAATTCATCAAAAGTACCGTCAAAGGAATTTTTTATATAAGTGATTTAAATGGCAAGGTATTGATGATAAACCATAAGCCGGAAGGGATGGAGCCCTTGACAATTGATGTAAGTACACTCGCAGCAGGCACATATATCTTCAGTTTCTATACTGAATCCGGTAATGAGTTTTAAAATTTTGTAATCAGCAGATAAAAAAAGCCCGACAATTAAGCGGGCTTTTGAAATTAGTTATTTAGGACTTATTCTTTAAATAGACCTCTTTCTGAATATTTAATCAGAGCCTTCCCTGAATGTAAATGAACCTTTAAAAACCTATCTTCGTTAACTTTCAGCAAAATTAACCCGTAACTTCATTTTCTTCCGTTTCGGCTTTTATTTGCGAAAGTGTCAGTGCCCTGCTGGTGAGCAACCATATAAGTGCACCGCCAATAACCAGAGAAAGTTTTATTATCCAGGCAACTGTTTCTCCCCAAAGATAAATCCAGGAAAGGATTTTTGGAACCATGTCAAGAAATCCCATCACAATTGCAAACAATCCGATGAGAATAAGGAAACTGCTGAGTTTGTTTAGTAAAGTCATTTTAATAGCTTATTTATTCAAATATATTATTAAATAATCTATTTTTCAAAATAATTTAAAACTTTAAATAGTTATATCATTGATTGTCAATTATCGAATGGTAGAAAATTATATGATTTACTAAAGCGTATCATCTGATCGGCGAAGCTCTCGTTATAATCAATTTTAACATCCGTTATTTGATCGCCGGTGTATACCGGTGTAAGTCTCGGCTGAATAAATCCTCTGTATGCGGCTATGTCCAGAGATTTCGTTCTCTTTAATACCTCAGTATGAATATTGCGGTTTACCTTAACACCGTATTTTTCGACCAGGTTTTTACCTTCCGCTTCATTGCCGGTTGATTTTATAGCCTGAATAATATTCAAGAGGCGACCGAAAAGAGTTCTTAATTTTTCGTAGTCGTTAATCACAAAAAATGTTTTGCCGTCTCTTACTTTTTTCTCGATTACGTTTTCTTTTTTACCTTCTTCGAATACCCAAAGTGCCACCATTTGACGGTTTCTCATGTGGTCTTCTTCGATGTTTTCTCCGGGCTGCAAACGTCTGAGTTGCACCATTAGTCCGTTTCTGATATAATCGTCGTATTCGGCCATGCCTACTTCAAGGCTGGGAACAATACCAATGTCGATCAGTTTTTTATCCATGATATAGTAAAGCGCTACCAGATCGGCTCTGGCTTCTTCGAGAGTAGAACCGTATTTGCCGAGATTGTCTTTTGTCACACCTTTATTCATTTGTCCGCTGGCATGTCCTATTACCTCGTGCAGCGCTGTATGCAATTTAGCAGCCAGTTGTCCGTGAGTCTGATATCTGTTGAATTGCTCATCATTCCAGCAAAATTCTCTCAGCAAACCACCTGAATTTGCTTTGTTGTAAGCCTCTACAATATTGCCGAGACTCACCGACTTGGAACCGTGTTTTTCCCTGATCCATTCGGCATTTGGCAGGTTGATACCTATTGCGGTAGAGGGTGCAAGATCGCCGCCTTCCATAACGACATTCACCACTTTGTAACTGATGCCAACTACATTCTTCTTTTTGTATTTCGCATCAATAGGGGAGTTGTCTTCAAACCACTGGGCATTTTTTGCGATTATCGCCATGCGTTTTGAAGCTTCTGCATCATTTATTTCCACGGCACTTTCAAAATTAGCTCTCATTCCGATGGGATCGTGATAAACTTCAATAAATCCGTTTATGACATCGATACTTCCGTTTATGTCCTTTACCCAGGCAATATTATAGTCATCCCATGTTTTCAGACTACCGCTGCGGTAAAAATCGACGAGAAGTTTCAAGGAAGCCTCCTGCTCGGGAGTTTCGGCAACAGCAATTGCTTTTTCAAGCCAGTATATCATTTTAGTAATAGATGCACCGTACATGCCATCTGCTTTCCATACTTTTTCGCGTATGCTGCCGTTTTCTTTAATCAGTTTGGAATTCAGTCCCCAGCTAATGGGTTCAATACTGTCATTCTGTTTGTTTTCCCTGTAAAAATTTTCAACTTCTTCCAGTTTAAGTCCTTCATAAAAATTATTGGCAGATTCAGCAATCGGATCAATACCCTCTGCTTTATTAACTCTTTTTGCTTCAACGGAAGGATTGAAAATAATTTCCACCAGCCAATCTTCAATAGCGCTGCTGTCTTTATCCTTAAAAAGCGGCAGATTAGCCTTGCCGGATTTTGAAATCATTTCCTTCAGGAAAGCAGATGAAAATTCGGGATTTATCTTATTTTCGGCATAATGGTGGTGAATTCCGTTGCTCATCCAGAAGCGTTTGAGATAGACTTCAAATCGCCTGAATTCTTCATTCTTTCTGTCGCCGGAATAATTGAGGTAAAGATCTTCCAGTGTTTTTCTGAGACGGAGATTGTGTTTGTTGTTCTGGTCGTATATAATGTCTCTTCCGCAAAGCGCTGCTTCACTCAGAAAATAAACCAGTTGTTTTTGTTTAAGACTCAGGTTTTCAAAGCCGTTAACTTCATATCGCAGCATTTCAACATCTGCAAATCTGTTTGGGTCGTCGTAAAGGTTGAATACAGGTTTAGCTTTGTATTCCATCTTAGAGTCTTTCTTTTTTACTTCATTGCATGCGTTGACAAAAAGTAAAATAAAAATTAATGTAAATAATTTATTCATATATATAACTTAAAAAGGGTGGTCGAGTTTTCGCTGAACGGCAAGGTCTCTGAGGTCGTTAACAACCTTATCAATTAGCGGAATTCCGTTACTTGATCGCAATTTATGTTCCCCGAATTCCGGTTGTCCCGGAATCATCACTGGTTCTGCATCGTCGAGAGGTTTACTTTCCCTGAAACGGCGTATCCATAAATCCATTCTGTTTTTGAATTCACTTTTATCAATGAAACCGTCGGTATCCATTGCACCCAGAAAATGACCGATACCTTTACCGGGCAGATCGGGTAGCAGGGGCAAAAATGCCACAAAAGGCGGAACCCAGGGTCCAAAATTGGCTCCGGAAAGCACACCGCTGAGGATGTCTACCAATGCCCCCAGTCCGTATCCTTTGTGGTTGCCGTGGTCTTTATCGCTTCCAAGTGGCAGCAGGTAGGCACCAGACTTGAGTCCGCCCGGATCGGTGCATGGTTTGCCATCCGAAGTTTCAAGCCAGCCTTGTGGTACCGGTTTTTGTTTGCGTTCTGCAATTTCGAGTTTGCCGTTTGCCGCGGCGCTGCTGGCCATATCGAGCACAAAAGGCATTTCATTTCCTGCCGGAATCGCATAACAAACCGGGTTTGTGCCAAGCATTCTTTCCTTGCCACCTGCAGGTGCAACAAGCGGACTTGCATTGGTCATAGACATGCCGATAAAGTCTCTTTCAAGTGCCTTCATCGCATGATAAGCGGCAATACCGAAGTGATTGCTGTTGCAAATTGATGCAAAACCACTCCCGAAATCACTTGCTTTTTCAATAGCGGTTTCCATGGCTCTGGGCGCAATAACAAGTCCTAATCCGGAATCGCCGTCAATGGTAAATACTGATTTCTTTTCCCTTACAATTCGGACGTTAGGTTTTGGATTTATCCTGTTCTTATCGTAAAGTCTGATATACCCGCTGAGTCGGGCCACGCCGTGAGAATCTATGCCTCTTAAATCAGCCTGAATCAACACATCAGCTGCAAGTATTGCATCTGCCTTGGTACAACCGATAGAAGTAAAAACAGATTCAGTAAAAGTTCTCAGGTCTGCAACACTTATAAGTTGAAATTCATTGCTGTTCATTGGCTGTTTTGCATTATCAGATCTATAATATTCATTGTTTTTACCGGAAGAGATTTACTTAATGCGACAATATCAACCTGTTTGCGGCAAATATCATCCTCAAAAACCATGGCTTCGGCACCCGATGCCAGGAATTCATCAATAAGCTTAGAGCTCATCTGAGCAGCAATGGAAGGTGACGAAGAAGGCATAGAAGTTCCTGCACCACAGCATGCCGCACCCAATAAAGGCAAAATAAAATTGCATGCTGTCATCCGTGCCGTAGTTTTATTAAGGTCAGAAAACGAACAACAATCTCTAAGCAGAAAAAAATTACCCTCCACCGACTGAAGAAACTGATCGGGCAGATTGTCTGTGATTCGACTAAGGCTGCTGCTGTTTTTAGCGAGATGAACCGCTGTATTATGTGAAACTGTATTATTAAATATCTTAGGGTATTTCTGAGTATAAACTGAATGGCATTTGGGAGATGCGCAAATAAGACTCTCGTGACCGGAGTTCTGAAGGTTCATTTCTCCAATTGCTTTTGCTGCTTTGAGTTCACCTTTTTCAAAGTAAGGCAGGCCGCAACATGTAATCTTTTCGTTGATACCTGCATTAATGCCTGCAAGTGAGCACATTTTCTTCAGATTATCCAGCGTTTGAGGGTAATAGTGCCTGGTAATGCAGGAAATTTGAAGCGCTATGGACATCATGCAATATTAATTACAGAAAAATACAATTTTATGAATTAAATTTGGAGCTTTTCAACAAGTTTTAAAATACCGCTTAAAAATTCTCTGACTCATACAACGAAAAGTCTGACATCTGTGTCTTGGTGTTAAATTGAGTAAATTGTGGAGCAATATTCAACATTCAATGAAAGAGGAAGACCTCATAAAGGGCTGTATCAGAGAGGACAGGGAGTGTCAAAAGGAGCTTTACAAACGTTTTGCAGGTAAAATGATGGTAGTTTGTATGCGATATGCCGCCGGACGAATGGAAGCTGAAGATATACTTCAGGACGGCTTTATAAAGGTATTCGACAATATATCCAGATTTAAAATGGAGGGTTCGCTCGAAGGATGGGTAAGACGTATCATGGTGAATACCGCTATCAACAAGATAAGATCCAATAAGGTGCGATTCGAGGAAATTAACGACAGTACACACGAATCAGAACTTTACGATCAGAACGCCATAGACAAAATGTCGGAACAGGATATCCTCAAACTGATTAATCAGATGCCACAGGGATACAGATATGTTTTTAATATGTACGCAATAGAGGGATACAGTCATAAAGAAATAGCAGACAGTCTGGGAATCGAAGAAGCGAGTTCCAGAAGTCAGTATGCAAAAGCAAAGAAATATTTACAACAACAGATCATCAAATTAGAAAAGATAAACTTATGATGGATAAATCATTTGAAAAGCAGATAACGGATAAGCTGAACCGCATGGAAATAAAGCCTTCCGAAGGTTTGCTGGATGCGATTTTTGAGAAGAGAGCGGCAAAACCCAAACGCTTTGCCGGAATTCCTTATTCGGGACTGGTACTCGCCGCACTTCTGATAAGTGCCAGCGCGATTGCATTAATGCTGTTTAATGACTCGAACAGCAAATCCGGTGACCATGCTAAGGCCGTTGCCGGCGAGACACCGCGGAATCTTCCTGAATCAAGTATCGGGGACAGTAAACAAAATTCCGGCAATATTCAGCCGGATGCAGGTAAAGAAAAATCAGTTGCGAAAAGCAATGCCTTAAGTAGCAGTAATTCTGCACTTAAACAGGCTAAGTCTGCCGTTGCTGCAAATGTAAACAGCAAAGCTGCTGTATCAGAACCTGTATCAGATAAATTTACTCAGGTTAAAAGCAATGAGGGTATACTGCCTGCTTCTTATTTTGATGTGAATTCAGGTAGCCGACCTAAAATTGCCCGCGAAATGCATAAAGGCAACAGCCATTTATATGTATACGAAACAGCCGCTGACAACGACTTTGCAAATGCAGGTTTTGTTTTCAGCCGCCTGAGCCGCATTTCCAAAATGCCGATCGGATTTGAAGAAGAGAAATTGAAAACAATGGCTTCAAATAATTCCGTCTTCGACAGAGATGCCATTAAAAAGAGACCTTTCTTCGTTGATATGCTTTACACACCTTCGTTAAACATGCCCGGAACCAATGGCAACAGCGATCTGAACAAAGCAAGCAATGCGATTACAAGAAACACCTACAACACCCAGTTTGGTTTAAGGGTTTCTGTGCCGGTCAGCAATCAGTTAAGTGTATTCAGCGGTTTGTATCTGAGAGATCAGTCTAATCGCTACAGAGGAGATCTTATCTACACTGTCAATGAAACAAGGATTGACAAAACCGTTACATTTATCAATGATCCATCAGGAAATGTAATAAAGATAGTAAAAGAAGACACTGTCGAATACATTGCCGGTAAGACCCAGAATGTGGATTTCAAAAACACATACAGCATGATACAGGTGCCTCTTGGTTTGAGTTACAACTTTGGTCACGGTAAATTTGACTTTGCTTTCCACGGATCAGCGCTATTGAATCTGTTCAGAAACAGCAGCGGTCACACGCTTAACCTCGCTGAGCACAATACCAGAAGCTACAGTTCAAAAGCAACCTTTATGGGACTGGGAGCAGGATTCAGCTTTATGACTGCATACAAGATCAGTCCTAAATTCAGACTGATATTTGAACCCGGTATGCAGTATTTCGGCATCAATGCCATCAAAGCAGGCAGCATGCTGAATGAACGTTCGTTTAGTCCTCAGTGTTCAATAGGTTTGAGATATACAGTATTTTGAGATATACACTACTATATATTTTTATTTTGAATACTTACTGTGCATATAGCCAGCCTTCGATGTCGGTACTGAGAATCAACAATCTTTCGGTCAGACTAAATTCGAACGGACTGATGAGTGACAGTCTAGGACAGCCGGCCATGGTTAACAAAAACGGTTTGGGTTTGCTCGACAATGCAGGCGTGTGGATGTCTGCCACAGACAGTGCAGGTAATCTCAGAACCGCTGCGCACAGCTTGCTGATAAATTCGCATGAATTCTGGGGAGGTCCCCTCGAACTCAAGAACGAAATTCCTGCCAGTAATTTGTTGTGGGATAAAGTTTATCCGGTTTATCAATCGGAAGTAAATTACCACATTGCCCATTACAAAGACAATGGCTACAGTCCTGTGTCAAATATTGCCAAGTGGCCGGGCTCGGCAGGCAGTCCTTATGCCCAGGTACTGGCGCCATTTGTGGATATGGAAGTTAACGACCAGGTATATAATCCTTCTGGCGGAGACTATCCATATTTAAAAACAGACGGATTGATTTACAGTATTTCAAATGACAGATATTCTGCACACAATTACAGTGGAGGATTGCCAATAGGCGTGGAACTTCACACCACTGTTTCAGGATTTGCCGGTGACAGCGTACTCGGCAATTGCATACTTGTAAAATTCACCGTTTTTAATCGTTCCGACCGAGATTACAACAACTTCAGGTTATCGCCGGTATTCAATTACGGCATAGGCAAT
>CAZRKA010000061.1:0-17948 GCA_964600345.1 uncultured Chitinophaga sp.
TTTGGGAGTATGGCTCATTAAACGCAGCAACTTCTGAATTCTGGACAAGTGTATGTGGCGGACTCATAATCAATTATATTGGCAATAACCCTTTATAAACTGCAATCAGACAAACCTGAAAACTTATTTTGAATAAGCCGGATTGAATTTGAAAAGAAATAAGAAAATATGATTTTGTCGGTCGATTAAAACAGTCGCTCGTCCGATATTCCTATGAATATTTTTTTAATGCATCATTAATCACTACATTTGAATCTGATTCAATCGTGCATAAGTTTGCCAACATAGTAAAAGCTATTAAGTGTTTATTCCTTTACGGAAGCAGAACAGCTATGCTTTTATTTTCAAACAACAAGGCCTTCATCACTCCGGCCTCCGTTATCGTTCATTAACGGAGGAAACTTCTTCATCAGGTTTATATAATTATACGGCAGATTTTGGCTGCCGGAATTTCGCTTACAATTAATCTTAAAAAAATAAAAAAAATGAAATACGGTAAATTCAATTTACCCATAAACGCGTACGCTATGATATGGCTGTCAGCATTACTGTTAACTGCCCTGACCGGCTATTTAATAGTGTCAGATATCCTATCGCCGCTCTGGCTCATACTGCCTCTTACTATATTATGTATTATAGTTATAGACAGCATACAGAACAGGCACAGTATCAGAAAAAACTACCCCCTCATCGGAAGGGCACGCTATATGCTTGAATCCATCCGGCCCGAATTAAGGCAATACTTTTTTGAAGGTGAACTGGATGGCAAACCTTTCAGCAGAAGGCAGCGCTCCATCGTATACCAGAGAGCAAAAAACGAAAAGCAAACAATCTCGTTTGGTATGCAGGACGATCCTGCCCGTCCGGGTTACCAGTGGGCTGCCCATTCGGTTTATCCTAAAAAAGCGGATATCAAAGAATTTCGTGTCCTCATTGGCAATAGTCAATGTAAACAACCTTATAAAGCCAGCATATTCAATATCGGAGCAATGAGCTATGGCGCACTCAGCAAAACCGCCATCAGTGCCCTTAACATAGGCGCTGCCAAAGGAGGTTTCGCGCACAATACCGGAGAAGGCGGCATCAGCGATTACCATTTGCTGGGGGCCGATCTTATCTGGCAAATAGGAACGGGGTATTTTGGCTGTCGCGATCATGAAGGATTCTTTTGCGACAATCTCTTCGCCGAAAAAGCTGCCATTCCTCAGGTCAGGATGATAGAGGTAAAATTATCACAGGGAGCCAAACCCGGTCATGGCGGCTTATTGCCGGCCGAAAAAAACACTCCTGAAATTGCAGCTATACGAAATATCCAGCCTCATACCACCGTTCATTCGCCGGCAGCACACAGCGCATTTTCAAACGCTGCTGAATTGCTGCAATTTCTTGCAAAACTGAAACACCTGTCGGATGGAAAACCTGTGGGATTTAAGATCTGTATCGGCAAAAAGGAAGAATTCACTGAAATTGCAGAACAAATACAACGCAGTGGTATTATTCCCGATTTTATATCCGTAGACGGTGCAGAAGGCGGAACCGGTGCAGCACCTCTCGAATTCATAGACCACATGGGCATGTCGCTTGCCGACGCGCTTGTATTTGTACATAAGACACTTACTGAATATGGTCTTCGCGATCAAATCAGACTTATCGCATCAGGTAAAATTATTACCGCTTTTGATCTGGCAAAATACATCGCTCTGGGTGCCGACACCTGCTATAGCGCCAGAGGCATGATGTTCGCCCTGGGTTGCATTCAGGCCCTGCAGTGCGACAGCGGAAAATGTCCTGCCGGCATCGCTACTCAAAACCCGCGTTTATACAATGGGCTCGACATGAGCGATAAATCGGAAAGAATATTCAGTTTTCACCGCAATACCCTGCTTGCCCTGGCCGATTTTATAGGCGCCTGCGGTTTTAAAGATATCAGTGAAATTCAGGCTACTTCGTTTTTCCTCAGAACAGATAAAAACGAAAGTGTCGATCTCGCCTCTTTTTATAAACTACCAAAACAAAACCAATCATTTAAAACAAAAAACAACATCATGAAATTAGTCATCTCATCTAAGGATTATAATACCATCAAAACTCTGATAGACAGCAACCACCTCAACAATATGCTCAGGGAAGTCCGTTTGCTGTCTGAAGAGATTAAAAAAATGAAGATCCTATCAGGCGAACAGATTCCTGACGATCTAGTGGGCATTAATTCGGAGGTAAGCATCGAAGACCTCGACTCAGGAAAAAAAATGAACCTGAAAATCACCCTCCCTTCCCTGGCCAATCTCAAGGAAAAAAAGGTTTCTGTTCTGGCGCCTGTCAGTATTGCACTGCTGGGATTCAGAAAAGGAGACAGTGTTGAATGGAAAATGCCCGGGGGATTAAAGAAATTAAAAATCGTCAATGTCAGAAATGAAGTTTAAATTTGATAAAAAATGAGTAAACATAATAGAAGATGAAATGGACTTACAGTGTTAAACAAAAAACCACCACCGCCATCCTGATGGCTTCGGTACTCGGACTGGTTATGTGGAATAACTTTGATCAAAGCCGTCAGTTTGAAAAGATTGTCAATTCCTTTTCATCCCTGTACGAAGACCGCCTGATCGTAGAAAGTTATATCTACAACATCTCTGAATTGCTGCACAAAAAGAAGCATATCCTGGAAAACCCCATGCCTCCCAATGTCAGCGAAAAAAGGTTCAAACAAATGGTACTCGAATCAGATTCCACCATCAGTGAATTGATGGCACTTTACCGCAAAACAAGGTTTACAAGTAAAGAAAGGCGCCTGTTCGACAGCCTTCTCACTGATTTCGAAAAGCTAACCGGAGCAGAACAGGAATTTCTTACTGCTCTGCCTGCCGCCGAAAACAAACTGATATTTAAAACCAATGTCCTGACCCTGATTGATAAAAACCTGAATTACCTTTCAGCCCTTTCAGATATACAGGTAGCGGAAGGCAAACAAATGAACAAGGATTCGAGATCTGCCCTGATGTCAAATATTGCCTCTTCTCAACTCGAGACAACTTTTCTCATCATCATCGCCATCATCATTCAGATGCTGATATTTGCATCGAGATCCATGCGCAGTTTGCTGAAACAGAAGCCTGACCTTAACTGATTAAAGACATTGTTCCAGTCTATATTTTCCGAAAATCAGCATCTGCCATACATACTTCTTCAATATTTGCACTATTTTTGCAGATTGATAATTACCAAATGGGGCTGACCGGAATTGACGGGTAGTGCAACTGAGGTGTAAGCATGTAGAGCTTTGTTTGCTGGCTCTTTAATCCTAACATTCAAAACTTAAGAGGCGAAAATAACTTCGCAATGGCTGCCTAATCCAGGATTAGACAAATTCCATACACTTACGGCGTCTCTGTCTGAGCCGGTGCCGGTTTGAGTGTTCGACATGCTCGGATATGTAAGGGGAAAGGTTGTGGCCTCTTGCATTACAAAGCAACATAAGGAGCAGGACCGGTGTTCGACAGACCTTCCCGCTCCCGACAATAATTGCCGATAAACATGTAGAAAGCGCCATCATTTCCTACTCCGGACCAGGGTTCGATTCCCTGCAGCTCCACTTACAAAAACTTAGAACCCGCCTCAAGCGGGTTTTTTAGTTTTTGTTGCCCCGTAGCGTTCCGCCTTAGGCGGATCTGGTACTGGGGCTGTCAAACATTAACATTTAAATAGTTCGACATTTCGCCAAAATCCTCCACGAAAATTAAAAAAGCCCTTAAGGCCGTTTTTTTATTTTCGCGAGCCCAGTTATGTGATTGCAGCGAAGCGAAAATCTTTACAAACGAGGCATTTTATTTTGATGTTAAACGAATTGTAAATTTCGACAACTTAGAGAAAGAAAGCTTCTATTTTTAACAGTGTAAATATGAGTATAACTAATGTATTATTTAAAGTTTTACCACTTGCTCGACCCATTGGCCTATAGGTGAGTAAATAACAATATAATAAAATCCCGGATTGATGTCATTCGTGTCAACTTCGATCAACTCCTGAATCATTGCACTTGAATAAACTTCATTACCCTGAGTTGAAAAAATTTTCACTTTAACTCCACTTAAATCAAAATTTCCAAACTGAATGTAAAGTTTATCTGCAATAGGAACCGGAAAAATATTGACAGATGCTCCGGGAATAGTATAATTGGTGGTTGAAAGAATTTGTGACAATGATCTCCTGGCGACACCTTTAAAATTGCCCCCAACATACAAATAGTCCTTATGAAGTCCAAAGCCATATATTTGTAAAGGCTGCGGCAATCCATCACCAAAATTGAACCACTTATTACCGCCGTCCCATGAAGCAAAAAGTCCTACGGTAGTACCTGCAAGTATACATTTCTCTACCGAAAATAAAGAATTTACATATTGCCATTTAGGAATTTGCAATCCCGATAATTCCCAATTCAACCCATTATCATATGACTTGTAAATACTTCCTTGTGTCGCAACAAATAAAACAGAATCTAAGAACTCAATTGCCATAATTGCTAAATTATCAAGCCCGCCTCCTCTTTGCACCCAAGTTTTACCTCGGTCGGCAGAGTAATAAACTCCCTCTCCAAAGAAAGTGCCGGCAAAGACCTCATTACCTCTTATGAGCAATTGTTGAACTTCTGTATTTTTGTTTCCAATTGGATATGGTGTAAAAGTCTTTCCTGAATCTTCAGAGACATAACAAAAGCTCCTGGAACCAATAATAATGTATGAATCGACTGCATTTATTGAAAAAACAAAAGAATCATTAAATACAAGATTCCAAGTCACTCCTTTGTCATTGCTTGCAAAAACCTCATTGACATCGCCTTTTGTCAGCATTTTAATGTCTTTTACAACGACTCCTGACTTTTTAGGAATATTCATTCCGTTGTAGCTCGCTTTCCAAGTAATTCCATCGTCAATTGACCGGGATGTTCCCCAAACAACATTACCTCCATGTGAAAACATAGTAGTCATATTGCTTGTATCAATGCCATCACATGCTCCATACCAATCCATGCCATGATTGTCAGATCTGAAAACGCCAAGTCCAAAGTTAAAACCTGCAAAAACTTTATCATCTAGAAATGTGAACACCTTCACAACGTCGCTTTTGGGAAGTCCATCGCCTTTTGTCCAGCTTGCCCCGCTATCAAGCGAAACATAAATACCATCAAAAGCCTTGGCCGCATAAAGTACAGGACCGTTACTTCCCAAACATATAACATTCCCGGGTGGCATGCCATTGCTTATCAAAGTCCAGGTATTTCCGGCATCTCCAGACCGATATAATCCATTATTGGTTGATGCGAATACATAAGGCTTCAAGACTGCTAATGATTTGATTTCACTCCATGAAAATACACTGTCAACTATTGACCATGTTTTACCGATATCATGAGAACAAAACAAGCCACCTCCGCTAACACCAACATACATATTTGAATCATAAACCGCTAATGAAATAATTCTTTTTATACTTTGTTGCGTATCTATGCGTTCCCAATTGATTGAATCTTTCTTAAGTCTGAAAAGACCATTTGAAGCCCCTGCAATTAAGTCCCCTTTATCAAATAGCATTACTTGAATTGTAGAATCGGTTAAACCTGAATTTCTACTTATCCAGGTTTTTCCATTATCAATAGAGTAATAGATTCCATCAGAAAAGAATGAAGCATACAGTGAATTGTCACTTGCAGCCAAGCAAACAGGAATTTTATCACCCGGCAGATAATTGATATTGTATTGCCAGGATTTTCCACTATCAACTGAGGTAAATAATCCAGGTTTTAAAAAACAAGATGCATATAAAACACTGCCACCAGAAACCATAGAGTGTATTTGACCTTTTCCAAGCCCCCCAAGTTGTTGCCATTGACAAAATACCTTATCAATATTACCGAACAATATGATAAAGAAAACAGGAAAATATTTTTTCATAGCAATTCAATCTTACACAAATTTAAATTAATAATCCCTATAATTAAATTTTAATAGAAAATTAAAAAATTGAACGCTACACCTACTTCTCTATGAAAATCCAGAATAATAAACTTTAAAATGCTCTTGCCTATTCAACAATAAAGCAAACTAACTTATGAAAACATTAATAAAATAAAATCAATTCTCTTAATTCTCTTATTCGAAATAATAAGTTTCTATTATCTAACTTACACGAATGAATCTCTGTAAAAGACCAACCGGAATTACAGCAATAGGTTTAAAAAGTACATAATTCACATTGGCACCCAAAAAAGTATATCAATTCCTTTTGAAGAACTTAAGTATAATTTTCCCGTAAAAACCAATAAATACAAATCATTGTTTTCGGATATCAAATAAAAAAAACCCATATTGGTAAGATATGGGTTTTTAGAGAGGTTAAAAGCAAAATTACCTTTTAGCCGGCTTTTTAGCTTTTGAAGCTGTCTTTGCTTTCGCTTTGGTAGTTGTCTTTCTGGCTTTGGCCTTCGGTTTTGCCGCCGACTTTTTAGCTTTCGCTTTAGGCTTGGCAGCCGATTTTTTAGCTTTCACTTTGGCCTTGGCTTTTGTTACTGACTTCTTGGCTTTGGCTTTTGGCTTTACAGCCGCTTTTTTAGCCTTTACTTTAGCAGTAGCCTTTGTAGCCGATTTTTTAGCTTTGGCTTTAGCTTTTGGGGCTGCTTTTCTGGCTTTTACCTTTGCAGCCGGTTTTTTTTTGATTGCCATATTTATAGGTATTTAAAATGGTTTTTTTTTACAAGTAAATATCCTTCTTAATCAAGCTGATCTCAGTGGGTATTTATACTTATAAAGTAATTAATACTACTGATTATCAATTGTTTACAAACAAATATACATACTGAAATTAAAATAATTCAGAATTGAACAACAAGTACCACGAATTTTATATAATTGATTGATAACCAGTCAAATTATTTTTTTAATTCTTCGTGAAATAGTTGATTTTGAAGAAAAGAAGCTTGGTTTTAAGTCGCTTAGAATGCGATTTTAATTAAACCCTGCCTGTTATTTTAATGCATTATTCAAAGGCAAATCCGGCACATACATAATTTCCGTTTCTTCACCTACCCAAAACCTGTCCCATTCTTCTTTTTCAAGATACTTTTTATCCCGGATGTCTCTGTCACCGGCTTTGAATTCAAATTCGATACAGTATGAATTTCTGGATGCATACTTTTTCACTACCTTGCATACTGCCATTTCGTGATTTTGTTCCAACTGCCTTTCTCTGTATGTCGAAATCAAATTGGATGGAATTACCAGCATTGCAATTGCAAGCGGAAACCACAAAATCCAGAACAGTATAGATATGTAACCTTTCACTGAATTATTCAATCGCTGAATGTATTGATAAAGTAGTGTCATCGCAATTATGCCTGCCACAAGATAACAGACACCTATTAAAGCCAGACTTTTATAATGATATCTCAGGAAATCTATTGTGAAAAAAAATATCAAAAATAAACCCCATAAAAGTAAATTTTTTTTGAAGCTTATTTTCATGATTTCAATGTTGACTATCTTACACGGTCTGAAAAAAAGAGTCCGGTATTTGATAAAATCCAAAATAAATAAGGATTCAGCCTCCGCCGGTTTCGCAACCTTCTAACGTCTTTAAAAATTGCTTTTCAAAAATCCCTCAAGGGTAATAAAGCCTGGTTTTGAAGAGCGGTTAAGCCATATTGAAAATAGTGTTGATTTTTCAAATATTAACCGGACTCTTTTGCAAAGGTAAGTCTAATTACTGACTAATTCACATCAAAAAGGAGTGCATCTTCACTCATGCTTTCCGTACATATTGCACTCATTCCGTTTCAAATAAAAACCTTGTAGTACCATCATTTGCATGAATAATTCTTTTGTTCTTCAATTTCTTACCGTATAATTCCTTCTGTGTCAGAACAAATTCGTCGAGAAAGTCACTTTCACTCATTCCCTGTCCGCCAATAAATTCGAAATGCCTCTTTTGTATTTCCGCATCAAAATTTCGGCTCACATTCAAACCATAGGAAATATGGTTGATGATTGCGTTACCCCTTATTTTCCAGAACAAAAAAGCTGTCTTTACTTTTAAGGGGGGCTCACCGATTCTGAAAAGTATCAGCTCAGTGCCGTTTAACGAATACCCAAGTAATTTGCCCTTGTATCTGCCTGCCCTAAGACTGTCAGGATTCAGTGTTTCTACATCTGCTTTGGCGTAATCGCCTAGTCTTGTTTCAATCACAAACCATGTTCTTTTATTTAATGATAATCCACAAGGACCTTTGTTAAACAACATAAATCCATTTCCGTAAAAGGAGATAACAAAAAGTAGCAGTGCCGGTACAGACCAGCGTGAAGACATTCCCTTTAAGCGAAAAATAGCCGACAAAAGCAGTAGCAGTGAAATAATCAGCATCACATGTCCGGCCAACCTTGAAGCCGCTGCAGGATAAAAAGCCTTACAGGCAGAACTGCAGCCGCAAGCCGCATCGCTGTGAAAAGACCTTTCCAGTTGAATGTATATGAACAGTGACAATGCCGTCAGAACGATGCACAATGCTATGGCCATTCGCTTTTTCATTTATTGCGTATTATTCCTTATTGTTTATTGGCGGCAATTTAGTGTAAATGTCATACTAATTACTTTTCTATAGGTTAGATCATAATAATTTTATAGTTCAACCCGGCCTCTTTTACACACCCCTCAATGATGTCCGTTAAAAATCATTTTAAAGAAATTTATAAATAGAATTTAATACATTTGTATTTCTCACTGAACATGAAAACCAGATTACTCCCCCTCATTCTTTCAGGCATATTATTTTTATTATTTTCCTGTCGCAAAGACAAAACCGAAATCCGGATACAGGAGAAGATCATTGATCCGACTGCCGGGTACTGGAAAGAATTTGAGCAGATGGGATTATATTCCAATTTCATGATGGACGTAGTGCAGCATCAAAACCTGCTGTATTTTATCAGCAGCGACTATGTCGTCAGATATGACAGTGCAAATCTTTTAGGACTTCCAACCTGGACCGTCAATAAAAATATAAAACCGGCCATGGACCATGGAATGATCATTTTCAATCAGAATGATTCATTTGGCGTTTTTACAGAATACCCCAATCCTTATGTTGGTCCTATGGGTATAACCGGCAAATCTTTTCTCGATTTTAAAACATTCATCTCAAACACCAAGATAAGTGAAAGAATGTGCGCTGTGAATGATCTATACGACAAAGGTTTTATGCTTTATAACTGCCATAAAAACAGTGATTCCAAAGACAGTATTTATGTAAGCTTTGGCTTATTCAGCAAAAGACTGGTATTGTCAACATATTCTGTTACAGATTACAAGTCGGCCATCATGTCGATGCCACTTAAACCATTTTACATCACCGGCGTAAAATCATTCTTTGGAAAATACTTCATAGCTTCTTCCGACGGCATAATTCAGGTTGACACATCAGCACAATATAATTCTGTATTAACTATTACACCCGGCGACGTGGTCCAGACCATGTTCAGATTCAGAGATACTTTGTATGCTGTCAGCAATTACTATTTATACCGCTCAACAGACAAAGGCAACAACTGGTCTGCTGCTTATTCTGTTTCTTCGGATTTAGCGTATTACAAATTCAAACAAGTCGACGATGAATTGTTTGCCTACCGTTTCAATTCATTAATAAAAATGAATATTTTTACCGACAGCCTTCAATTTACACAAATAAACAACAAAGGTATTGGCAACAGACCCATTACCGGAATTGAAAAATTAAAGGGTAAAATATACCTGACAACTCTTGCCGGAACTTTTGTCAAACCTTATACCGATTTGTTCAAAGAGTAGAAAATTTTCTCCTATTATTTGTCGCAATGAGTCAATAATTAATGCATAACACCTTCATATTGTCATAACATGTATACATTATATTTGTTTGAATGAGCAGCACTAAGTTCATATGGGTACTTTTACTTTTCATTGCCTGCAAGGAAAAAGACAACTACATCAACCTGCCCGATGAAACCGACGGACTCGTCATGATGTATCTCGACTCCGGTCTTTCGATGAAATCTGTCGTTCAAAAGGATACATTGAGACATTTCGAAAGCAGTGATCTTTGCATGAAGTTTAAATCTGATAACATTCAAAAATATCAGGTCTACCTGATCAAATACCAAGGCATACAGCTGGTCAATGATAAAAAAACTATTTTTTACACTGTACCGGGTGCCATGTACATTAACTCTGTTCATAACGACAGTAATATCCGCATAGTAAATTCACATATCGGCACGGCGGTCCTGAACGTATCCGACCCTGAAAATATCTACGCAGTCAGTTTTGTATTTATTCCGCCGGATGATATCCCCCGCATTGACAAATGTCTCTACGAAAAAGTGCTGAAACCGGCTTCAGTTTTTAGCAGGAAATATTACATCGAATGCCCCGGAAAATCTTCAGGAATTGCCTATGGTTGGAAAATCGGCAACATTAAAAATCCAAAATGCTATGCCTATGATTAATCCAAAGCTCATTGCCTTGCTTTTAGCATGCTATGCAATTTTTGTGCAAGATTGTCATGCTGATACAAATGAAACGGATACTGCCAAACCTAAAGCGCAACATCTTGTAAAACTCAACATCCTCGAATCTACAATCAACAGTACATTCAATCTGAAGTGCGAATATGAATTCGTCACCCGCAGTAAGGTGGCAGGTTTCGGCATTGAAGCCGGCAAAACATTTTATTCTGTTGACGAACGTGTGTCTGCAAAAGGCAATTTTATCAGCACTTCCTTTACTTTTAATTACTACCGCACAAAACTTTTAACTACCGGCATCAAACTCAAACCGTTCTACCACGAAATTTTTATACACGACTACCTGAAGTTTGAACGCATTACACCTCATTACTTCCAGTACCACGAATATGTAAAAACAGATTATTCCAAGTTAAGATACGGTTTCAGTCTGTGCCATACACTGCGGCAATATTTTCACAAAAGGTTTTTTGCAGAAGCATCCATTGGTCTCAGTTTAGTGAACTATGAAACTTTTATTCCGGAAGGTGTCAGTCAGAACTATTTTAAAAACGGATATTTTAACAGCGAAACTTATACCGGCCCTGATCTTTTTTTCTCAATTCAACTGGGGTATTGCTTCAGGCATTGATTCCTGCAGAGTGATCCGTTAAGAGTAGGTCAAAAACCCTATACGGAATGGATTTTCATTCAAATAATCACTTAAGCTCCCCGCCTTTAAACATCATTCTTGCGTTTCCGCTGTTCCGATAATGCGGCTAAACAGACCTATATTTGCAGCATGAACGTCTCTATCGGAATTCTGCGCGAAGAAAAAAAACCTTTTGACAAGCGTGTGGCCTTTACGCCTGCCCAATGCGCCGAACTGAAGTCGAAATACCCGAATATGAAAATATTCATTCAGTCGTCTGCTGAGCGCTGCTTTCCTGATGAGATGTATGAAAAAGTTGGTGTTGAAATAAAAGAAGACCTCGGCCACTGCGATTTTTTGTTCGGCATCAAGGAAGTCCCTTACGATAAATTCATAAAAGGCAGGAAATACTTATTCTTCTCTCATACCATCAAGAAGCAGGCTCATAACCGCAGCATGATGCAGGCCATGATACGAGAACAGATTACGCTGATAGACTATGAAACTCTGCGATGGAAAAACGGCGACCGCATACTCGGTTTCGGGCGTTTTGCCGGTGTTGTTGGTGCCTATAACGGCCTGCAATGCTGGGGACGCAAATTCAAAACTTTTGAACTCAAACCCGCTCACCTCTGTCTGGATTACGCCGAACTAAAAAAAGAACTGCAAAAAATCAAACTGCCGCATATCAAGATACTGCTTACCGGCAACGGCAGGGTTTCATTGGGTGCACTCGAACTGCTGAAGGAAGCCGGAATCAAACAGGTAACTGCCGCAGATATTCTGACCAAGATATTCAGCGAACCTGTGTTTGCCGAACTACTCACCGAAAATCTCTACGAAAGAATTGATGGAAAGCCTTACGACCGCAGCGATTTTCACCACGATCCTACCCGCTACCGCTGCGTGTTCCGCTATTACCTACCGCATTGTGATTTGCTGATCAACGGCATATACTGGGATGTGCACATGGACCGTCTCTTCTCTGAAAACGACACCCGTCTGGCGACTTTCAAGCCAAAGGTGATTGCCGATATCAGCTGCGACATCAACGGCAGTGTGCCGATTACCATCCGCGATACTAAAATAGGCGACCCTGTATTCGGATACGACCCGGCATCCATGAAAGAATGTCCCCCCTATCAGGAGAATAGCATAGATATCATGGCTGTCAGCAATCTGCCGGCCGAATTACCAAGAGATGCCAGCGAGGGTTTCGGCTCCATGCTGATTGAATATGTATTGCCTGAATTAATGAAAACTGAAAGTCACGTGATAGCAAATGCCACCATCTGCAGCAAGGGCAAACTCACTAAAGAATATGAATATCTGGCGGATTACGCATACTAAGTCAAAGGACACGAAGAAATTTCCTTGTGAACTTTGTGTGGTTTTTACTTTGATCTTAGTGTTAATGGCTTCTTGTAATAATAATTAGATGCCTGGCGGCAAATTGGAACCGGAAAGCCAATTGCACTAAGAACACTAAGAATGCGCAAGGATCACAAGGTTTTTTTGTGTATCAGTACGCGGCCAATTTTTAAACCACAAAGACGCAAAGAACACGGAGTATTTTTATCAATTTAACTTCGTGATCTTAGTGCCCTCCGTGGTTTAAAACATTAAAATTGCAGTTTATCGCTTTGGTGTAAACTACAAATACATGGTGGTCATGGAAATAATTCCCTGGTGTTCTTTGTGTGGCTTTCCCCTTGTGCACCTTGTGTATTATGCCTCCTTACAATATCTCATTTGATGCCTGGCTGCATAAAGAAACCGAAAAGCCAATTGCACAAAGAACACAAAGATTTTTTGCCATAGAAAATTACAGCAGAAATTTTAAACTACAAAGACCTAAGAAAAGTCTGTTTACCTCAGGCTGCGGGATTATTTAAGAATGACAGTTTAGCCATTTCTTTTTCCTGATCAGAACGCATACCGACACCGAGATTACCGGCATTGCTCACATAATAAGCAAGCTCTTTAAGACTGCTGTATAGATCGGCAGCAAAAGTCTCGTCAAGTTTCGGGAAAATATCATTCAAACCTTTCAACTGAGAAATCAGCATTTCATTTCTTTCTTCAGTCGACTCAGGTAAATTGTCTATCAACAGATCAATAGCTTCTTCGGTATGTCCGTCGGTTGCTTTATAAACACCGCTTACATCTCTGGTTTCAGAATAAGTTTTGATATGGATAATCTTGACTGCTTCCTTTATTTCACTGGCGTAGAACTCGCCATCAGCACCTGCCACCAATGCCGATACGAGAACCGGTGCATTCAATATCAGATGTTTTTCGGAGTTCGATAAATGTTCTATTTTGCTGAGCATACGAATGTTTATATTACTTTTGCGCAAAAGTACAATATTTTAGAGTCAGTGGCAATGTTGGAAATACTAAAATTTTTTCTCAAAGAGGAATGGAAAAGCAAGTACACTGTTCTGGGTGCTTTTCTCTTCATTTTCACTGCTGTACTCATTACCTATCTCAGTTTACCCGGAATGGACCGGCCCAATTTTACGGCCATTTTCTGGATAGTGCTGATATTTACTACGCTTCAGGGTATATCAAAGTCATTTATACAAATGCGTAAAAACAATTATGTCTTCTGGCATCAGATATGCAGTCCTCAGGTTTTTCTGGGTGCGCGACTTATCTGTTCTTTTTTGCTGATGCTGGTATTCACACTTTTCGCTTTTACCATTTTCATCGTTATGCACGGCAGCGAACACGCCGCATCATTGCCTTTTATCGCGATTGCTGTTTTATGCGGAGGCGGCATCTCTTCAATTTTCACCATCAGCAGCAGCCTTGCCTCAAAGACTGATAATCCGGGCATACTTCTGCCGGTACTCACCTTTCCGGTTATTTTACCTGTTCTGCTGGTAGGCATCAAAGCCGGTAAAAAAGCCGCTGAAGACTCAGATCTGATTTCGCTTTTGCCTGACATGTCGATTTTGCTGGCATTCAATGTGCTGATTGCAGTTCTTGGACTTGCCCTGATAAAATTTATCTGGAAAGAATAATAATTCCTCTACTAAAACAACGGTTTAAAATCCGCCGGCATCAGACTGGGATGATAATGATGCACAAAGTCTTTTTCCCTGCTGCGTATGCAGGCTATTCCATTTTTATAGAATTCGAAAAACAGGAGCCAGTCTTCTTTTCCCCACTCGCGTATATTTTCGTCGAATCCGCCTGTATTCAGAAAGTCGCTGAGGTAACTTGAAAACATGCCGGTGCTTTCCGTATAATATCGCCCGCTTCCGTCTTCATTTGTATACCAAACCACAGGAAACCAGGCACTGGAAGGTGTTGTATAACGACTTACTTTTCCAACTATGTCGTAGGGCAAAGACATATCGGCATCGCATATCAGAACCAGCGAAGTATCCGCCTGTTTAACAGCAGCATTAAAGGCCACACTGCGGGCAAATGGCTGTTCAACACGGGTATATTTCAGTCTTCCTTTCCATTTCTCTCTGAGTGCTTTCTGTAAATTGCCGATGTCATCGCTGCCGCAGTCGTATACTGAAAGGCAAATCAATGAACTGAATTCTGCGCGGTTCATACTTTCTACCAGAAAATTCAGAAGATTGCTGCTTCTGTTTTTCACCCCTACGCAAACTGTCAGTCTTTCGTATCTCCTGCGCCTGAATAAAACTGCAAGATAGCCTCTTATGTCGGTCACTAAACTTGAATATCCTATCCACTTCCTCTGTGGTGATTTGAATATAAACCAGAGAAACTGTTTAAAGCGCGGTGGCAGATAACGCTTGATCATAGATTTTCCAGACAGGCATAAGAACCGCAGTGGTCGCTGTGCACCCAGTCTCCGTATACACCCGCCGATTTCAGATTTTTCTTCAGACTATTGCTTATCGAAATGTAATCGATGCGCCAGCCTTTGTTCCTCGACCTTGCATTGGTTCTGAAACTCCACCATGTATAAATATCAGGTTCAGGATTCAAATGCCTTAAACTGTCGAGCATACCGTTGCCGAACCACTTATCCATCCATTCGCGTTCCTCAGGCAAAAATCCGCTGGAGTTTTTATTGCCCACCGGGTCGTGAATATCAATGGGTTTGTGCGCGATATTGTAATCTCCGCATATTACCAGTTTGTCTTTGGCTTCAGTTTTTCCGTGAATGAATTCATAAAAGGCATCCAGAAATTCGTATTTTATTTTCTGCCTGATATCCCCGGTTGTTCCTGATGGAAAATAACAGCTCATCACCTGAAAATCCTTGAAATGTGCCGTGATGATTCTGCCTTCGTGATCGAAGAGCGGATGTCCCATACCCTTCTCTACCTGCAAGGGCTCTGTTTTACTGAGTATACCCACCCCGCTGTAACCCTTCTTTTCGGCCGGATACCAGTAACAGTGATAGCCCAGATCGTGCAGCGATTTTTCATCTATATCCCTTTCCTGAGCTTTTAGTTCCTGCAGACAAACAATGTCGGGACTCTCTGCTTTCAGGAAATCTGTGAATCCTTTATTCATGGCGGATCTGATGCCGTTCACATTATAGGTGACAATTTTCATAAGTGTTTAAATACTTTTAGTGTTTTCAAAAATAAGATTTTCAACTTTAGTTGTAATCATATTTAAGGAATAAGCTTTAGAATTTTACTTCCTCTTATGCAGGAAGCACTATGCTTATACCCGGAGCTCAGTTTCGGTTATCCATTCCCCACAACATTTTATTTCGCAGGGTTTTGAGGAAAGTATCTCCTTCGAAACGCAGCAGATTGATACAGAAGTCGGCCTTGCGTATTGCAATCTGCACGGTCTGGTCTATAGTCACCGAGCGGCTGTCGAGCGAAGCCAGAAACTGGGTACTGCGCCCTTCAATTTCAAAACTCAAGACCTGATCGTCGGGAATAATGATTGGTCTTACATTTAAATTATGCGGTGCAATCGGTGTCACCACCATGCTGGAGGATTTCGGAAAAAGTATGGGGCCACCGCAGCTCAGTGAGTATCCTGATGAGCCTGTCGGAGTTGCAATGATTAATCCGTCTGCCCAGTATGAATTAAGTGGTTCGCCGTTCAAAAAAGCATGTACCGTTATCATACTGCTGGTTTCTTTTTTGTGCAGCACAAAATCGTTCAGCGCATAATTGAATCTGAAGAGGTCGGTATTGCTTTCGAGTTGCAGAAGTGTCCGTTTGTCTATTGAAAATGAACCGTTTTTAAGTTCATTGAATGCTTTGATAAAGCTGTCGGTCGACACATTGGCCAGAAAACCCAGTCTGCCAGTGTTGACGCCAATGATGGGAATATTGCTGTCGCCTGTAATTTCAACGGCGCTAAGTATGGTGCCATCGCCACCCACACTGATCAGATAATCCAGTTCTGCTTTTTCCTTGCAGAGATAATCAAATTCGGGCAGACCGTATTTCTTGTCCATGTTTTCGGCAAGCTGTCCGTGAAGAGACACTTCTACCTGTTCCGAAAGCAGGAAACCGACGATATCGTCCATCAGTTTAAGCTGACGCGGGGTGCTGACAACTTTGGTGTATAATCCGATTTTCATTTTTCTGATGATTAACCTGTGCCGGAGGCGAAAAGGTTAATAAATTACAAATTTAACTGATTAAAAGGTAATTGTAACAATTACTAAAAGACAAAAGAATGACTTGCTTTTCACTTTCAATAAAAAAGGCTGCTTTGCGGAGCAGCCTTTTGGAATAAGTATCTTATATCACTCAGAATCTTTCGAACTGAGAGAAGAAATAATTGCCTTCAATAGCGGCATTTTCGTCGCTGTCGCTGCCGTGTATAGCGTTGGCATCAATGCTTCTGGCGTATTTTTTTCTGATAGTACCTTCTTCTGCATTCGCCGGATTGGTTGCACCTATCAGTTTTCTGAAATCCTCTACAGCATTATCTTTTTCAAGAATGGCCGCTACTATCGGACCGCTGATCATGAAACTCACCAGGTCGTTGAAGAAAGGACGTTCGCTGTGAACGGCGTAAAATCCTTCAGCCTGTTCTTTGCTCAGACGCAGGTATTTCATGGCTTTGATTCCGAATCCTGCTGTGATGATATCGTCGATGATCTTGCCTGTATGACCATTAGCCACTGCATCAGGCTTGATCATTGTAAAAGTTCTGTTGCTCATGTTGGTTTTTTGATATTTTAAAACGGCTGCAAAAGTAGGAAATATTATGCGATTAAACCAAGAAACTCCCTGATGCTATCGATAAAATCTATGAATCATGGACGGTTTTACAAGTGGGTGTCAAATGTGCTGTGATCAATTAACGACCGAAATCAGCGAAAAATGGTAGAACAGGTCTTAAAAATATGCTTTTAGTTAAACGTGACTTTTTTAAAATAATGTTCCAGCTGCGTCTTTGTGGTTTAAATAATCTGCAGCTAACTTCTGCATCTAACAACACTTGTGATGTATGCGCATTCCTTGCGTTCTTTGCGTTATTGGCATTCCGTCAATTAGAGAGATATTTTATAGAGCCATTAACACAAGGTGCACAAGGAAAGAACCACACAAAGATCGCTAGGAATTGCCTCCGTGAACTTTGCGTTTTTGTGGTTTAAATTTCTGCTGCAAACTTTTACTGCAAACACCCCTTGTGATCCTAGTGCATTCCTTGCTTTCTTTGGGTTATTGGCTTTCCGGCATTTAGAGAGATATTGTATGGAGCCATTAACACAAGGTGCACAAGGAAAGAACCGCACAAAGATCCTTTAGACTTGCAGTAGTATATTTACAGTACTAATTTCTAAAGAACCAGAAGAA
>CAZRKA010000062.1:0-17901 GCA_964600345.1 uncultured Chitinophaga sp.
GATTTACAGGTTCAGTTTCCAAAGAAATAGTATCATCTAATTGCGTTTCTTCTACGTCTTTTAAATCTTCAGCCCGTATATTATTAATAATTGCTTTCTTTTTTCTGCCGACAGGATTCTTCTCGTATAATGGCTGCTCGAAAATGCTGATCTCCGTCGTGGTGTTAAATCTTCCAGAGTGGTAAGCTATACCTGCAACTACTTTGATAATAAAATCACAGTTATGTGTCAAAGCCTGATCACCTTTGAAATTTCCACCTTTAGTGGCCTGAACAATGGAAATGAAGGATTTGCTTGGATTCTCCTGTTTTATCAGTTCCAGGAACTCATTGTCAATTCCTGCATTATTGATTGAGTCAATAAATACAAATTCGCAAGACTTGGTTTGTAAATACTCCCTGATGGATTGCCTGTCCTTGTTTTCTGCAAAGGTCACTTTGCTGCCCCCAATAGCTTTAATTTTTTCCTGCAAGGTAACAGATTCACCTTCTTCTGCTGCAATGTAAACTACGTCCCCAAAATACTCTTGCAAATAGTCCGCAAAGCGGATAGAGAAATTACTTTTACCTCCTTTAGGCAGTCCCCAAATGATAGCTGAAAATAATTTGGATGGCTTTCCTATGAGTTCCAGAAATTTACCTTCAAAATCCAATGAGTCAAATTTCTTTTCAATCAGCTCATCTCCCGTAAATTCCTTTACTTTCTTTTTTTCAGGTTGTAATTCATTACCGGTGATTTCTTCTGAAATTTTCTTCGAGAAATTCAGCTTGAATCCCTTTTCGCCAGACGGTTCGGAACTATTTGTAATTTCGATATTTTGTTGATTCCCTTCCAGGCTCATTCTTATTTCTTTGATGTAATCATAGGCCGTAGTTCTGCCTATTTCAAGTTGCTTTGCTATCTGGCCGTAGCTCAGGCCAGATTCTTTTAGTTGGTATGCTTTGATTTTGATATTCATATAAATTGGTTTGATTGATTTTTGAGTACTAACACTACTAACAGCCCTCAAAGAGTGTTAGCATTGTTAGTAGTGTTAGTAGTGGTTTTTAAATTTGATTCTTCGGTTATTTTGTCCAGCACCCGTTTGACTTTCATCTGGTTTATGCCCAGTCTTTTGGCGATTTCATATCTGGATATTGACGGCTCAGAGCTGCGCAGTTCCATGATGAGCATTTGAGTTTGGTCGGCTTCATCACTGCTAGGTAAGCACAAGTGATCCCTTTCCCTGCCAAACCCTGAGAATTCAAATCCCAGAAAATTGAATGGTTTGCTTATTTCGCACAGGATGACATTATCCGAGTCAAATACCACATCCGTGTCTCTGGCCTTGATTTGTTTGATGTATCTCAAACTTCCGTCCCTATGACTCTTGCTAATAGCGAAGATGCTATCTGCAAAATTTGCCAGATGCTTACTGCCCGCCATGTCATTGATGCCAATTGGGTTGTATGGACTTCTTTTGGGCGTATGTGCCAGTATCAATAAGGAAAGACCGTGTTTTACTTTTAGCTCCTTAAGTTGCTTCATTAGAGGTAAGGCTTCTTTTGCCGATTCCGTCGTTTCCGTTTTAAGCCAGGTAAGGTTATCTATAATTAAAACCTTGGCATTGTAAATCCCGATAGCCTTTTCAATTGAAACAAACAAGGTTTTTTCAAAGTCATCAAAGCTCGTGCAATCAGGGTTGATGTCTATTCTCAAGAATAGGTCGTCAAAATCATAGTGACGGGTATAGTTATCGGAGTATCGCTTTTCGAATTGCTTCATGCTCATTTCAAAATCAAAGTACAACACAACTTGCTTTTCAGCTTCCAATCGGAATCCTTTTATAGGCTCGCCTCTGGAAATGGAATCCGCTATCTGCACGGAAAGAATTGACTTTCCAATATTAGTATCGGCAAACAGGATGCAGATTTCACCCTCATGCCAAAGTTCAGAAAACAGCATCTTGGGAATTGGTTTTGTGCTGGCTAGTCTCATAGTCTCGTTTGCCGAGCGGATATTTAAGAATTCATCAAACTCTACTTCCTTTGGAAATGGTTTTGAAACGTCCGTTTTTTTATGTTTAGTAAAGGTCAGTGGATTCATCAATTGTCATTTTAATGTGTGAAAAATTATTACCATTCGGTTTGGTTCTGATGGTGACATAGTGGCCAGAGAGATTCGGGTCCATCGCTTCCATTCTTAAAATTTCCTTTTCCAAAGGGTTTAGAAAATGACTTCTGGATTCAAGCATGGAATTGTGAACGTCCACAAGATCTGAGATCAGACTGTTTTGCAGGTCGATGTACTCTTGGCGTGAATCGTGCCTTTTGCAGTAGGATTCCAATTTCAGGGACATGACTGAAATTACCCTTTCAAGTTTTGCGTGACTCATCAATGCTTAAAAAGGGGTTTAGGGTGATTGAAAAAGAAATAAGTCTGTTCGGCGTTCGGGCGAAAGTCCTTGTTCGGACAATGCCCCGAACATACTTGCAATGAAATTTGCAAGAAACGATTTGCATCTGAAATGCAATTCGTTTGCGTGGTGGATGGGTTTGAGAAATTGTTAATTATCATGTAAAAACGGGCCGGTTTTTAGTACTGTCCGAACCCGTTTGCGATGATAATCTTTGGAAGGAGCGAAAACCGGACAAACTCCTGCAAGTAGCTCCAACTTGGAGCAAGTTGTCTAGTTCACGGAACTAATTATTTTTCATTCATTTGATTAACAATGCTTTATGATTTTTTTTTGCATTGTTGTCTGCTGCCTGACTGTCAAGTTCAGTATTGATTTTTTTCTTTCTTTTCTTGTTTTCATTTCTGGATTCAACAATTTGGAGGTAAGATTTTTTCAAATTGTCAAAAAAAGCTCCGTGATCGTAGTAGTTTCCCTGATCTGTAATTCCCTTTGAAAAATTTGATTCCCAATCACCTAATTCGATTCCAAAAACTGGAGCCAGATTTTCGACCGTATTAGTTACTTCGCCTTCTCCGTTATCCATTAATCTGGAATGATGCAATGCATAGATGAGTTTAACAAAATTGTTTTTATTTCTGCCATCTGTCCATCGCACCAGTTTTATAGACTCCTTTTTCCTCTTTTCCTTTGTTTGAATTACGGTCTTTTGCTCTTCTGGCGGCAGTTCAGATATTATTAGTTCCGGCATGAATTCTTTTTTTGCTCTATATTTAACCAGCGCCTTGAACCATTTGATTCTATCGGTTTCTTCCGGGTCAATGATCGAACTGGTCATTGTATTTGATTTTTGAAAGAGATATTCTTTCCTCAAAAGCTGATGAATGAGTAAAAACTCTTTTTCTTCTTTTGATTTTGCTTCGGCAAGATCAATAAAATTTTGACTTTTCCAGTTAATTTTCAATTTGAAGCGTGATGTGAGTTCGCCTTTATAATCAAAGGTTTCATAATACTTCAGCAGAGGCAATTTTATTTTCCAAAGCCTTTTCCAGATTTTGACGATTCTTTCCTCCGGTCTTTGCGACACTTCCTTTAGATAATTGACTCGCACTTCATCGATGAGTCCGGATACAATTTCATTTATAGGTTGACCGATTTCATAAGTCCAGTCAAAACTTTCTGTGACCTTTTGGGAGAATTCATCCAATGGCAGATTGCTTGTAAAAAGGAAACCCAGTCCAAAAGCCTGAGCGGCCGTTTCTTTTTTCCGAGACTCATTCAGGAATTTGTTTCTGGTATATCTTAGTTTTTGGACGTACCGATTTTTTAATGCTTCAAAGCTGTCTTCTGTAAAATTCATAAAAGGGCACGAAAATAAATCCTTCGCCTTTTTTTATGAAAAAATGATACTAACAGATGCTAACAATGCTAACGGTTTTATGGGGTGTTAGTATCTATTTCCTTTTCATTAATTAGGTCATAATTTGAAAAGTAGGTATGGAATGTGAATCACAATACTCTTTCGCTAAATATTGAATAGTGAGGTAAATGTAAATTTATTATTAATGATGAAAAAAATCGTAAATCCTAAGTTAAAAGTTTTATAATTAAAAATTAAAACATTGAAATTCTATTATTTACAAAAAAAAAATTAATATCCCTTGTTCAAGAAATACTTAAAAAGTATATTCGGCAATTCTTTTGAAGAAGATAAGTTCCATATTGTTGTCTTTTATCTACCTGGTGACCATCACCGGGATGAGTTTATCTGTTCATCATTGCCAGGGTAAAACTGCGTACACTTTTTTAGGTGTTGCAATCAATAAAACATGTAAATGTACGCATACTGATGTAAAACATTCTTCAAAATGCTGCAACAATAAGAAGATTGTAATAAAGAACAATACAGATAACTTTTCCCCAAAGGAAAGTATAGAAGTCAAAATTGTTTCTTTTCAAATTATTGATATAAACTATCCTGGTTCCCATTTTCTTGTCAATAATGAAGTCTTCAACTTTATTCCATATCATATAAAGGCTCCGCCGGAACCATCTTCAAGCCCACTCTATTTGATCAATAGGGTGATTCTAATTTGATTTCTTTTTTTTGAAACTTACACAGCTTTCTGTGCTGGCTGATTTTTGCAAATAAATTAGCACATTCTGGTATATTCAATAAAATTTAAAATGAAAAATAAATTATACTCAATCTTATTTGTTTTCGTGCTGGTGGCACTTGAAAACATTAGTCATGCGCAAACAAACGCAAAGGACTTTAAACGTTTGGATTGCAATGGAAATATCCAGCATTTATTTGCTGACCTTGATGCAGGAAATATTGTAATCCTTGAATTCTTTATGCAAAGCTGTAGCCCTTGTATTACAGCAGGAAAAGCGCTTGAATCAATGAAAGCCAAATTATTGGCTAAGTACCCCGGAAAAATCAAGGCTTACGCTATCGGCTTTAATAATACATATAGTTGCTCCAGCAATGCCAACTGGGTGTCATCAAATGGCCTGACCTCCATACCAATGGACAGCGGAGCATCCCAGGTTGCGTATTATGGTGGAATGGGGATGCCTACCATAGTCATTTTAGGTGGAGGAACCCAACATTTGGTATTGGGCAGTCCTTATATCGGATTTTCGACTGGTGATACAGCACAAATGGTGAAGGATATAAATAAATCCTTCAATGCCACTGCCATTGAACCTGTAAAAACGACCGTTTCAGCAATTGAAATTTATCCCAATCCATTGAATAATGAAATAAATTTAAATTTCAATGTTTCTGAAACCACACAAATTAAAATTGAAATAGCGGACTTTTCCGGAAGGTCATTGGTTACATTGATGAATGAATCTGTAGTATCAGGGCCATTTGCAAGGACTTTCAACACCAGTGTTTTGCCTGCCGGATATTATGTGATGAACGTAAATGCAAACGGAGTGAATTACAATCATAAAATAATTGTTTTGCGCTAATGTTACGGCGAATAATATATGCATTATCGGTAGCCGCAATATTGTTTGCGGTTACTGGCATTGCTGTTGCCCAGAATCCCCTGTTTATCCCTGATACATTGAGTGGTAAAACCTTTAACCTGAATGTCCAGAAAGGAATAACCAGTTTTTTTCCAAGTATCAATACCCCTACTTTCGGTTATAACGGCAATATTTTAGGACCAACCCTGATCATTAACAAGGGAGATAGTATTACCCTGAATGTGACCAATAATCTCACTACTACTACAACGGTGCATTGGCATGGTTTTCACGTAGCCCCGCAATATGACGGAGGACCGCACCAGATTATTGATCCCAATACTACCTGGAGTCCTTCTTTTAAAATGTTGAACAATGCCGGGACTTACTGGTATCACCCACATGGTGAAAACAAGACTGAAATCCAGGTTTCAAAAGGATTAGCAGGATTGATTATCGTTCGTGACAAAACGGAAGCATCATACAAGTTACCTCGTAAATATGGAGTTGATGATTTTCCTGTCATCATACAAACAAAGGCATTTGATGTCTTATACCAAATCGCTACTGCCAATCACGAAGATACGCTTGTAGTAATAAATGCTACAGTTAATCCATATCTTCAGGTGCCAAAACAAATGGTTCGCCTTCGTCTGCTAAACGGAAGTACCGACAGGACCTACAACATCGGATTAAGCGATAACAGGACCTTTTATTTAATAACAACGGACGGAGGTTTATTATCTCAGCCCTATCCGATGAACCGACTCAGGTTATCAACCGGTGAAAGGGCTGAAATATTGGTAAATTTTGGTGGCGACAGCATAGGGAAGCAGCTTTACCTTAAAAGTTATTCATCTGAATTGCCAACAGGGATTATTGGCGCGGACTCTGTGGGAACTTCAACAATTGTCATCGGAGAAGGATATCATTCAAATTACTTGAATGGTGCTGATTTTAACCTGATGCGGTTTGATGTAAAAGCCAGTACAATTAACCCTGTTACCACTGTTCCCGTTTCTTTTTCACCACTTGATCTTTTTGACACTGTGAATGTAAATGCTCACAGGCAAGTACATTTTTCACCTGATGTAGCAACATTTGGCGATCAGTCGAGAGTGGACGGGCCTTTTATGATGAATGACAAGTCATTTCATATGGATTCCATCAATATTATTACCTACTTAAATAATAAGGAAATCTGGACTCTTACAAATTCTACAATGGTAGCACATCCTTTCCATATCCATGACATACAGTTTAACATCTTGGATATTAATGGTTCTAAGCCACCACCGGAATATAGTGGCTGGAAAGATGTCATATTGGTTAAACCTAATGATACCGTTAGGTTTATAACCCAATTCATCAACTTTGCAAATCAGACAGTGCCATACATGTTCCATTGCCATTTATTGCATCATGAAGACGAAGGCATGATGGGGTCATTTTTAGTTTTAGACACTAATTCTACTGCGATAAATACATCAAGGTTTGGTTCAAATATTGTTATTTATCCAAATCCATCCAACGGAAACTGGATAATAAAAGGTATCGAATTTGATGAAAAGATAGATATTGAATTATTGAATTCGCAAGGGCAGGTGATAGTTCAAAAACCTTTATATACAGATTCAAAAACCATTGAAATACAAAATGCTACCCTTGAGTCAGGTATTTACATCTTAAAAGTTAAAGTCAGAAATAATTATCGAACATATAAATTAATAAAAAAATAATCCCGATATGAAAAAAATCATTTATTTAGTAGCAGTAATCACATTACTCAATGCTTGCAGGAAGAAAGAGCAAGAAGAACCTCAGCCTGAACTTAAGAATTCTATTCCGGAATTTTATAAACCTGCTCTAGAAGCTGAATATGGGAAAAATATCCCTGATTTTGTATTAATAGCAAACAATGACCAAAAGATTGCTAATCCCCAAGACCTTGATTTTAATCCCACCCGTGCCAATGAACTATGGGTAATCAATAAGGGTACAGAACCTTCAGGTGGTTCAACAGTCATGTTTACTAATGTAGGGATGCCAGGACAAAATTTTGAGTACAGAAAGGATGGTAATGCCTGGCATTTTATGTCTTTACCATCTGCTTTGTCATTTAGCAATACTGGAAATTGGGCCAATTCTGCCAATGTATTGGATGCAAATCATAATGGAGGCACTTTTGCGGGTCCTGCCTTGTGGTCAGGCAATTTAAGTATCTATGCCCAGCCATCGGGTGGAAATGGAAGTCATCTAGATATGTTACATGGAAGTCCCTATTCAATGGGAATAGAAACGGAAAAAGATAATGCTTATTGGGTTTTTGACGGCTACAATAAACATATTGTCCGGTATGATTTTGGAGAAGATCATGGTCCGGGTAATGATGATCATTCAGATGGAAAAATACACAGGTATAAAGAGGTATCCTTAAAAAGAATCGCTGCTGTTCCTTCGCATTTGGTCTTGGATAAGGAAAAAAAGTGGCTTTACATTGTTGATGGTGGGAACAGAAGGGTTTTGAGAATGGACATTACAACAGGTTCAAAATTGAAAGATCTACCACTTATTAATGAAACTTTAGCCGAACATTGGGAGATATCAAATGTGACTTGGGAAGAATTTATCCTGCCTTCATTTGGTTTAAAACAACCTTGCGGTATTGATATCAAGGATAATCGGCTTTTCGTCTCAGATTATGAAACTGGCGAGATATTTTGTTTTGATGTAAAAACTAAACAATTATTGGTTAAAATTAATACTGGAAAAGCTGGAATAACTGGAATAAGTATTGATAACAATAATCGCCTTTGGTATGTTAATTCGACTTCAAATGAACTGTTTAAAATAGAACCAAAATAATTTTAAGAATTGAATTTAAAAAAATATGAAAAAATTAACATCGTTTATGCTATTAGCCTCCTTTGCAGGAATCGTTGCAGTGAGTTCCTGTAAGAAAACAACCAAAGAGGTTTATAATGTTCAAACTGAACCAGAAGATATGCTGGCTGTTGCGGGAATGGAGAACGCCTATACACATATGGTACAATATCACGACTCATTCTCTCATACGCATGATCCCCACCATAAAAAGAAACATGATAGCATCTATCACCATCATGATTCTGTATATGTGCATCACCATACTCAATATCATCATAAGGATACAAGTCATCATCATAAAGCGCATCATACATTAAAGCACCATTACAGGCATGATTCCTTGAATATTGAACACCACAAATTTCCTCATTAAACGAATATGAAAAATACCATTTTCACAATTTTAGCCCTGATTTTCCCGGCAGTGGATTTAAAATTAATAATACGGATTAAACTATGAGGAGTATAAAGCACATATTTGTATCAATAGCGGCGTTACTAGCGGTTATTGGTACTTCTTTTTCCAAAACCTATTCTATCGCCCCGAATGATACATTTAAGACAAGCGGAATGATGGAGGATCAGCAAACCCTTACCATTTC
This sequence comes from uncultured Chitinophaga sp., assembly GCA_964600345.1. GTDB lineage: Bacteria > Bacteroidota > Bacteroidia > NS11-12g > UBA955 > JABMMZ01. The sequence continues at coordinate 8,869 of CAZRKA010000062.1, forward strand.
GCAGCTTAACACATCGAGCAACACTATTACCCTTGAATGGGAGAAGATAAGTGAAAGTGTACCTGTAAGTTGGGAAGCATCGGTTTGTGATAACCGTATTTGTTATGCCATATTGCAAGATACGGGAACAATGAACCCTGTTGCACCTTCTGAGACGGGTTTTTTGCTTTTGCATATTACTGGACACGTAAATTATGGGACAGCGGTCATTCGTTATGCTGTCTGGGACATAAATAACCCTGCGTTAAAAGATACCCTGACTTATATTTTGACGGTTGACCAGAATTCGGGAATAGCTGAAACAAACAATAACAAAATATTCACAGTATACCCAAACCCTACAAAGGACCAAATCAATATTGCTTCTGGCTTTCAGGCAGGATTTACGTATTCTGTGATAAATTTAACCGGGGAAGAAGTCCAATCAGGGCATTCAGAAGTGAATTCCGTGATTTTTTCCACGGGGAATTTTCCAAGCGGCATTTACTTTTTAAAATTAACACCAGTTGATAGCGGGATAGACAACAAATTCTTTATTCAGAAAATAATTATACAATGAAAAAAACACTACTCATCATTTTTGTCAGCACAAGTCTGCTGGCTTTTTCTCAAAAACCAATCACCTGGGGCATGGGAATGAATATTTCCAACAATACATACGGCAACATTCACCCCCGTATGACTTTAGACGGAGCAGGTAACCCATTGGTTATTTGGAGCAGGATGAGCGATGGGGCAGTGTTTCTTTCCCGTTGGAATGGAAGCATGTTCAGCACGCCAGTAAAGTTAAATCCGTCATGGCTGCCTGCGGCAACTGCAAGTTGGATGGGGCCTGATATTGCATCAAAAGGAGATACTGTATATGTGGTGATGAAACGAACACCTGAAATGTCGGATACCAATCATATCTACATTCTGACCTCGTTTAACGGCGGAGCTTCTTTTTCTGCACCTGTAAGGGTTGATTATATTTCCGACAGTATGTCCCGTTTTCCTACAGTAACAGTTGATGCAAGTGGAAATCCTATCGTAGCTTTTATGAAATTTAACTCTGCTTTCATGAAGGCAAGGTGGGTAGTGACAAGATCCAATGATTATGGCAAGACATTTTCAGTTGATTCCAAAGCAAGCGGTTACAGCGGGCCAAATGCAGAGGTATGCGATTGTTGCCCTGGTGCCATTGTGTCATCAGGCAATGTTTCGGCTATGATATATAGGGATAACCTCAGCAATATCCGTAATATCTGGACAGGGGTTTCGACAAACAATAGTGCGTCATTCAACAATGGTTTTGCATCGGATAAGACAAACTGGATGATCATGTCATGCCCATCGAGCGGGCCTGATGGAGTTATTGTCGGGGATTCCCTATACAGCGTTTTCTTAAGTGGCGCAGGCGGCGTTTACAGGACATACTTAAGCATATCCTCTCTCAGCAGTGGTGTGACAGGTTCAGTAAATAAACTTAAAGCAAGCCTAACCGGGTTAGGCCAGCAGAATTATCCCCGAATTGCCTCTAATGGAAGTGCGATGGCTATTGTATGGAAACAAACAGTCAGCGGAGTTTCACAATTGCCTATCATGTTTACGAGAGACATAGCAAAAGGTTTCGGTTCGGTCTATGATACTGTTGACCTTGGCGACATCACCAATGCTGATGTGGCGCTCAGTAACAGAAAGGTATTCGTAATATGGGAGGACGATAACTCAGGAACTGTGAAGTATCGAATAGGTTCTTATTCTCCAATTACATCCATAAATGAGGTAAGACAAAATGATTTCACTGTTACTCCTAACCCTGCTTTAACAGCGATTACCTTGCTGTCAGACAATGATTTACAAAATGCGGATGTTAAGATTGCTAATCTTTTGGGAGAAACAATTTTATTTCAAACTATCCATAGCAATTCAAATGCTGAGATTGATGTTTCGGGGTTAGTCAGTGGCATTTATTTTATTACAATTAAGTCTGACAACAAATTCATTACTCAAAAATTTGTCAAAGAATGAAAAAACTAATATTAACCGCTGCCTTTACCCTTGTTATATTGGGAACATATGCGCAGGATCAAAAATCCACCAAAACAGATACATTCAAAGTGTCGGGCAATTGTGGAATGTGTGAAAAACGCATTGAAATTGCAGCATCTGAAGTCAAAGGTGTTGTGAAGGCAGATTGGGATGCGGATAAAGGCATCATGATTCTCACTTACAATCCCGCTGAAACAACCATTGAAATTGTTCAAAAAGCTATTGCGGCAGTAGGACATGACACAGAAAAAACAAAAGCGGATGATAAAGTTTACACTAAACTGCCAGGCTGCTGCAAATATCAGCGCAAATAGAGTTGTAAAAAAATGCAACAATTTTAAAGGAAGAAAATGAGCAAAATGTCATTAATCGAATTTGTCAAATTGAAAATGATGTACTTAAAAAATAATTAATATGAAAAAATCAATTATCCTGTTATGTGTTTCCACCATGTTTGCGGTCATTGCATGTAACAACTCAAAATCTACTGAAAATAAGGGAGATAGCCAAACTGAATCTAAAAGCGACAGCACAAAAAACGCTGTCTACCAATGTCCAATGGATTGTGAGAAAGGAAAAACGTATGCGCAACCTGGTCAATGCCCTGTTTGTGGAATGGACCTTGAAAAAAAACAACAACCTTAAAAATCATCAGAATGAAATACGTATTTATGGCCCTAAGCGCTTCGATCATTGCATTATCATCATGCAGCAACTCTCAAAAAACTGAACAACAAACAAGCGCGGACACTACACATCACACCGAACACAGTGGCGAACATGTATATGCTTGCCCTATGCATCCTGAAGTGACAGGTAAAGAAGGCGACAATTGCCCGAAGTGCCGCATGAAACTGGTTCACAACGACAATGCCGGAAAAGGGAATGGCAATACTTATAAAATGAATTTTACAAGTAATCCATCGTCGATCGAGTCAGGTAAGCTAACAATACTTTCCATGACCCCTCAAATAGTCGGCAAGGAAAAGGAATTAGTTCCGCTGGATGTTGAACACGAAAAGAAAATCCACTTTATCATGGTCAGCGATGACTTAAGCTGTTTTGACCACCAACATCCTGAATATGTACCTTCAGGCAGCTATGAATTGCCCTATACATTTAAGAATGGAGGCAGTTATATCCTGTTTGCGGATTTTAAACCTACAGGAGCAAACCATTCCCTTGAAAAAATCAATGTGAAGGTAAAAGGTAAAACATTGCCAGCCATAACCTATACCAAAGAACAGTTGGTTTCTAAAACGGGCGAATTTGAGGTAACACTTTCAACAGAAAATGGCGGTAAGATTGAGAGCGGTTCAATGCAGCACATCAAGGGGATTGTAACAAAAGGAGGTAAAGTTATAGATGCAAACACCCTGGAAAATTACCTGGGCGCAAAAGCACACATGGTGGTTATAGGTGTTGATGATAAAAACTATCTGCATGTTCATCCGGGTGTTGAAAACGGTAATTTTGATTTGCATACAACATTTGAAAAGCCTGGAACCTACCGTGGTTGGATACAATTCCAGTCAGGCGGAAAGATTTATACGACCGATTTTGTTTTTAAAGTGGAACAAGGCAGTGCTAAGGCTGATGCCAGTGGACATAGTATGAACCATTAAAATGGAAGATTTTCAGTGCTTAATAAAATCATACAAAAAGCACAAAAAATGATGTAAATATTGTACGTTAAAAACTGACATAAATCATATGGTTAAATGAAGCAAGTCATGCGTTTAGTATTTATATAATCTGATACTTGCATATATAATCGGATAAAAATAGTTTGAACTTTAATTGGGCTATTTGTTGCATAGAGAATCTCCAGAAATGAAAAAAAACAATACAGTGTTAATCACTAAAGCGTCTGGGGAAGTTGAGCCTTTTATGGAGGATAAGCTTAGATTGTCGTTAGAGAGATCTGGTGCTGACAAGGTTGAAATAGAAAAGGTTGTGCAGGAAATAAACCATAAGCTGCATGAGGGGATTTCTACAAAGAAGATATACAGAATTGCATTTAATTTATTAAAAAAAAGGTCCCGGCCCATAGCTGCCAAGTATCACCTGAAAAGCGCGATCATGGAACTTGGTCCTTCAGGCTATCCATTTGAAAGGTTTGTCGGGGAAATTCTAAAACATCAGGAATATTCTGTAAGGGTTGGCGAAATTGTGAAAGGCACGTGTGTGAATCATGAAATTGATGTGATAGCGGAAAAAGATGATCATCATTTTATGATCGAATGTAAATACCATAATCAACCGGGAATCATTTGCAATGTAAAAATTCCCCTGTATATACAGGCGCGTTTTAAAGATGTAGAATCGGCATGGGTCCGGCTTCCCGATCATGGGACCAAGTTTCACCAAGGTTGGGTTGTAACGAATACGAAGTTTTCATCTGATGCCATTAAATACGGGAATTGTGCCGGATTGAATATGCTTGGATGGGACTATCCTGTGAAGGGAAGTTTGAAGGAACTCATCGACTCACTAGGGCTTTATCCTGTTACATGCCTTACTACCCTTACCAGGTTTGAAAAACAAAATTTGCTGGACCGGAAAATTGTACTCTGCAAAGAAGTATGCGACAATGAGCAGTATTTAGCCCAAGCTGGTGTTGGTTTGTCAAGAATCAAGAGTGTTTTGGAAGAAGGCCGCCAGCTTTGTCATAAATTAACAGGCAATGGGAAACATTAAGTTAAATATCACCCCATATTCCGTTGAACCTGAAGTAGTGTTTTCTGCTATGCAATCTGATAGTACAAATGGGTTAACTGTATCAGAGGCACAGAAACGTTTTAAAGAATATGGAGCTAATAGAATTGAAGCGAAAAAAGGCAAGAGCGTATGGCTTATTTTCCTGAGCCAGTTTAAAAGTCCTATTGTTTGGCTTCTAGGTTTAGCTGCCGGATTATCTTTTAATTTTGGTGAATGGCTGGATGGAATTGCTATTCTTGCGGTGATACTTATTAATGCCCTGATTGGCTTTTATATGGAATACGAGGCAGAACGTTCCATGAATGAGCTGAAAAAGTTATCTGCGGTTCCGGCAAAAGTTTTCCGGGATAAAAAAATGGAAGAAATAAATGCCGAAGATATTGTTCCCGGTGATGTCATTTATATTGAAGCTGGTGATATGGTTCCGGCTGATGGGCGAATTTTTAACGCTTCTCAGATGCAGATTGATGAATCAGCATTAACAGGTGAATCCGTTCCGGTGGAAAAGCAAACCGGAAAAATACAAGATGATACCACCCTTGCTGAGCGAAATAACATGCTGTATAAAGGCACTTATTCCACAAAAGGAAATGGCAATATGGTAGTGACGGATACCGGTATGGATACGGAGCTTGGAAAGATTGCGCGAATGGTACAATCGGCAGAACAAGCAGCAACACCTTTGGAAAAAAAGCTGGAAGATTTCAGCAAAAAATTGATTTGGATAACAGTAGGATTAGTAGTTGTAATTTTTGTTGTCGGACTTCTGAACGGGCAGAAATTTCTTGAAATGCTGGAAACCTCCATTGCGCTTGCTGTTGCTGCAATACCTGAAGGATTGCCCATTGTCGCTACAATGGCATTGGCTCAGGGAATGATGAAAATGGCAAATTACAATGTGATTGTAAAAAAACTTTCAGCCGTTGAAACCTTGGGTGGAACCAATGTAATTTGTACAGATAAAACAGGAACACTTACACAAAATAAAATAGAAGTAAATAAAGTAGTTACCCCTGCTGATAATGCGGAGGCTTTGGAAATCATCAATCGCATAGCCGTTTTATGTAATACCGCAGAATTGCAAAACAGCAATGGTGCAGTTAAAGAAATTGGCGATCCTCTTGAAACCGGGTTACTCAAGTTTGCCGTAAAAAATAACGCTAATATTCAAGATTACAGAAGTAGATTTCCCAAAATAAAAGAAGAGCCATTTTCTTCTGAAACTAAAATAATGGCTACTCTCCATCAAACCGGAGATGATCTTACTATTTATGCCAAGGGAGCTTCTGAAGAATTGCTGAAGCGTTGTGATCGCATGGTTGAAAAAGAAGGCATTACAGAATTTGATGCTGAAAAAAGTAAATATTGGATACAACAAGCAGAGAAATTGGCCAATTCAGGATTGCGGGTTATTGCAGGAGCATATAAACCTATGGCCTCCTCAGATGGGGATATGTCTGTTAACCTTGTATTTGTGGGGTTGTTTGGAATGATCGACCCGCCAAGAGAAGAAGTTTTTGCTGCTATTGAGGAATGTAAAAGCGCAGGCATTAATGTGATAATGATAACCGGAGATCACCCTGCCACAGCAAAAAACATTGCACTGAAATTGGGAATTGCTGACGCTAATAATTGCAAAGCAATGGCAGGAAAAGAAATGGGAGATTATGACTACTTAACAGAACAGGAAAAATCAAAATGGCTGGATACAAAAATATTTGCACGGGTAAGCCCTAAACAAAAGCTCGATCTCGTAGCAGTTTTGCAGGAAAGAAAAAATATAGTTGGGATGACCGGAGATGGGGTAAACGATGCACCAGCATTGAAAAAGGCAGACATAGGTATTGCAATGGGATTGCGAGGCACACAGGTATCACAGGAAGTGGCGGACATGGTATTAAAAGATGATTCCTTTTCATCCATTGTTGTGGCGATTAAACAGGGTCGTATCATCTTTGAAAACATAAGGAAGTTCGTTATTTTCCTGCTTTCCTGTAATCTGAGTGAACTACTTGTTATTGCTACTGCCTCTATATTCAACTTGCATTTTCAGTTATTTGCCCTCCAGATTCTTTTCATCAACCTCATTACGGATGTTCTGCCTGCCCTTGCATTGGGAGTGAGTGAAGGCAGTGCTGATATTATGAAGAGTCCGCCAAGAAACATGAATGAACCCATTATTGACAGGAAAGGATGGGGAACTATTTTCTTTTATTCCATTGTTATTGGCGCAGTGAGTGTGGGTGCAGTTTACGTCAGCCATTATACCGTACATAAATCAGAGTTATGGAACCCTGAGTTATGTAATAATATCTTGTTCTTCACTCTTATTTTCTCTCAACTCCTTCATGTCCTGAATATGGGAAGTAACCGTTCCTCCTTTTTTAAATCTGAAGTTTTCAGGAATAAATATGTATGGGGATCCTTAGTACTTTCAGTAGGCATTTTAATTGGCATCTATGCAATAGAGCCAGCTAGGAAAGTACTATCGGTTTATGAAATGTCAATTTTTGATTGGCTTATATCTATAGGCGGAGGTATTGCCTCGCTTATAATCATTCAGTTTGGAAAGAAGTTAAATTTTGCACAACAGTAGAAGGATCCAAAAAAATAATATGAAGAAAATGCGAACGCATAATTGAAATTAATTGATATGAAAACAAAACTTATTATCGCAACAAGTTTGTTGATTTTAAAATCGACTTTAAGCTTCTCTCAAAAGGACAGCAGCGGAATTTACTTTACAGTAAATGATTATGTAAAACGTACGTTAAGTTTTGCTATTAACTGCAAGACGCAAAAACACAAGATAAAATCTAATTTGATCTTCCATCCAAAGGCTATTTCAATTAAGCATGGAGATTCGACTTATACGTATTCTAAAGACTCTGTTTATGGAATAAGATACTGTGATGGTTCGATGGTCAGGATTTATGATAATAAGGAATATCCGCTTATCAACCCGTATGAAGAAATAGTAATATATAAAATTGTGTCCGGACCTCCTGGCAAAGGCAGTCTGCCAATGATAACATATTATTTTAGCAAGAATGCAGGCAGCAACATACAGGAATTAACAATTTATAACCTAAAGGCCGCATTTCCAGATAACCATAAATTTCATGACCTGGTAGATATGGAATTTCATAATAACGATGAATTAATTGTATATGATTCCTTCCACAAATGTATGAAAGTAAACCATGTTTTCAATTTATCATTACAAAAATGAAAACTATAGCAAAAGTAAAAATCTATTCCTCATCACCTGAAATTGTATTTCAAAAAATTGATGATTTAGGGGTAACAGGCATGCATATGACAAAATCTTCCATGATGATGATAGGAAGCAAATTGAATTTGGAGTACCTGACAGAGAGTAGAAATGGCCTCGGTACACGATATAGATGGTGGGGAAAAATGATGGGAATAATAATGGATTTTACAGTTGAAGTAACTGAATGGGTTTATGGAAGTTACAAAACGTGGGAAACTATTGGTCAGTCAAAACTTATTATCTATTCCTGGTACAGGATGCACTTAGAAGTGTTAAATTCACCCCGTGGAACTCTGGCTGAATTGTCGATTACCTACGAACGGCCAAAGGAATTTTTCTATAAGATTATTTCTTTTTTGTTTGCTGATTTATATTGTTGGTGGTGTTTGAAGCATATGCTGGATGATGCTGAAATTGCGGTTAATAAAATTTGAAATAAATGTCTAAGTAACCTAGAATGCATCAACATACTTCAAATACATTAAAGGTCCGATCTGTAGGAATTGATACTTACCGGGAAAACATTATATATATGAGGGCTGATTGCCACATATGCAAGTCAGAGGGATTTTCAGCATTAACAAGGGTTGTTGTTCATTGTAGTGGAAGGAGTATTATAGCTACCCTGAACGTTGTTCATTGGGGATTATTAGAGGAGGAGGAAGCGGGATTATCTATGGAGGCCATAAGAAGCCTGGAAGTGAAAAATGGAGATTATATTCATGTTTCGCATATGAAACACATTTCTTCCTTAAGCAATGTGCGAGCAAAGATGTACCACAATGAATTGCCTGATCAGGCATTCAATGAAATAATTGCAGATATTGTAGAAGGTAAATATTCCAATATTGAGCTGGCCGCTTTTATTTCTGTCTGTTCAGGAAACAATCTTTCGCTTAATGAGATATCGGGTTTAACAAAAGCAATGATTAATAGCGGGCAAAAAATAGCATGGAAAAAAACAATTTTACTTTATAAACATTTTATTGGCGGGCTTCAGATAG
>CAZRKA010000063.1:0-17562 GCA_964600345.1 uncultured Chitinophaga sp.
CTCTGCCGACGTTTTTAGGGTTGAATCCGGCGGGTCCGGGTTTTTTGGCTGTATTGGGTTTTGCAGCCGGTTTGGCGGTAGTACCTTTCTGCCCCGGCTTGGTTTGTGATGTTGTTTTTGGTTTGGTAGTCTGTGGTTTTGACTGGGCAAAAGTCTGTATGGCAAGTGCACTGACAAATAGTGTAAAAATCAGTAATTTAGAATAGACGCGTTGATTATTCATGTGTTGATGGCAAATTTATTATTCTTTATTCAGAGTATAGACAATAATTTTGCCAAAATGGTTGGCTGACACAAATATGACAAACAAAGATTTTTTCAACAGTGTGTATGAAGTGGTCAGTCTGATTCCTTATGGCAGAGTGAGCAGTTATGGCGCCATTGCCGCTTATCTCGGGAGCCGTTCTTCGAGCCGCATGGTTGGCTGGGCCATGAACAATGCACACGCACTGCCCGAACCGATACCGGCGCACCGCGTCGTCAACCGCCGGGGATTACTGACCGGAAAAATGCATTTTGGCGGTAATCGCATGCAGGAATTACTCGAACAGGAAGGAATAATAATAAAAGACGATCAGGTTCAGGATTTCGAAAAACTACACTGGGATCCAGAAAAGGAACTCATGCACGGTCTTTGACAGAATCTTTCCAATACGCGATGCTCATACCTTTTATCCGGAAATAAAAGCTGAAACTTATATTTGCATGATGAAAACATTTTACATCCTGACTTTACTGACATTCGCGGCATGTTCAGACAAAGCCGCAAAACAGGCAGAGAAGACCAAAGACTCGGTCGAAAATGCAGAATTAAAGCAGGTAGACCGCATGCTGGAGAACCAGGATTCAATTCTCAAAGCGAAGGAGAAGGAACTACTTGAACAATACGGCAATTAGAGTTCGAAAGTCTCTCCCATTTCAGGCAGGTGAACGTTATCCATACCAATATGCTCCTTGAGACTTTGCATACTGCTGAAATCACCGTGGACCAGAAATAGTTTTTTCAGTTTATTCAGTCCTGAAGCTTTAAAATAAGTCATCAGTCCGTCGCGGTCGGGGTGTGCACTGAATACATCCGTTCTCGCCACCTTAGCATATACCTGTCGCGGACGCTTATTGATCAGCACAGTGGGTTTGCCTTTAAGCAATTCGGCACCGAGCGTTCCCTCTGCACAATACCCTGCAATCAACACAGTGCTGTACGGGTCGCTTATATTGTTTCTGACGTGTTCCTGAATGCGTCCGCCTTCAACCATACCGGCCGCCGATATTATAACTACCGGTTCGGGCAGCATGGATATCAATTTGCTGTCGCTGTCCTTTTCTATGGTATGCAATTCAGGGAAATTAAACAGGTCGCCGTGTTTGGCAAAAAACGACCTTGCTTCATCATTTAGATTCGCTATGTGTTCGGCATAAAGTCTGGTCGTTTTAATCGCCAGCGGACTGTCTGTAAATATCTTGACGGGAGGAAGTTTACCCTCAGCAAATAATTGTTTAAAGGTAAACAGAACAGACTGCGTGCGACCGACACTGAAAGCCGGTATAACCAGTTTCCCCTTGTTTTTTATACAGGTATTGTTGACATAATCACTCAGAATAGTTCCGGCATCACCCGAGTGACTGTGCAGCCTCCCTCCATAAGTACTCTCGCTGATCAGATAATCCAGTCCGGGCATGGGAACAGGATCTTTCACCAGCTTGGAACCGTAATTTCCCAGATCGCCGGTAAAACCAATATTGGTAATTTTACCGTGTTCCTTCACACTTATCTTTACAGATGCAGCTCCGAGTATATGGCCGGCTTCAAAAAACTCTATTTTAATTTCCTCGCTTATTTCGAAGGGTTTGTTGAAGGCTATACCCACCATGGCTTCGTGGGTCTGATCTATATCAGCCCTGTTATAAAGCGTAGCTGCCTGTTCAGATTTGCTCTTTCTGGCTGATAACTTCCGGCTGCGTTTTTTATTGTGCTTCTTATCGCTCTCAATCCGCTGAACATTCAGTGAATCTATCAGGAGGTTGCGGCTCAGTTCGACAGTGGCATCAGTGCAAAGAATCTGTCCCTTATATCCCTGTCTGACGAGGTTGGGCAGATTGCCGGAATGGTCTATATGGGCGTGAGTAAGAATTACCAGGTCTATTTCCTCCGGCAGGAAGGGGAAATTCCGGTTATTGACTTCAAAATCTTCCCGGCGTTCGTAATCCAGTCCGCAATCTACCAGAACATTGTATCCCGAATCCAGGCTTAGCAAGTACATGCTGCCCGTTACCTGCCTGGCGGCCCCCCAAAAAGTTATATTCATCTGCTGTCTGCTGTTTCAAAATATTTCACACTGCCCGTTAATAAGGGTAAATTCTGTTATTATCTTTTTAATCTTTACAGATAATAAGACCTGCAAATTCACGTTACACTTCTACGGAATATATGATGCACACAAAAATATTAATCAGGCCAGAAAATTTTCATTTGCGTTATCAACATTGGCATGAAAAAGAAAGTCCTGTGCATCTCGAAATGCTGAGGGGAAGCTATGCCAATGAGGTTTTTGGAACGGGTTCAGATGATCTGAGATACGAACACAGCAGTCAGTATGCACGCATAACCTGGCATCCCGGCGACCTTCAGATCGAAGCATTGAGTTGCCTGCTCGACCACTTCAGAAATTTGATGTTGAAAAACAATTATCACATTCAACTGAGCGATGAAAGAAATGAGGTTTTTGACAGCGGTTTAAAACTGACCATACACCGCCACTATTTAAAACCGGACAGACATATCCCGGGAAGCGTTGCGGACTCTGAACAGGCACAGTTCGGAAATATTTTTCTTGAACACCGATTTAACAGCCGCTACAATGCCATCTGCATTAGTTCAAACTACTATGGAGACAGGACTTATACCAGCTTCGAGAAACTGATGGAACTGCTCTTATCCTGAGCTTTATGCTTTTTGACATAAATATGTCATCATTTCTCAGGTTATTAAAATAATTTGAATTAATTTTACAAGGTGTATGACACGAATGCTGTTATTCGGTGTCTTAGTACATAATCAGCCTTGAAAAAGTTCGCCTGTATTATCGGCTTTTTTCTAACGGGCTACAGTGTGTGTGGTCTTACAGCATCTTTCTCAAGTAATGTTGCAGGCGGGTGTGCCCCTTTGGTAGTCAGTTTCCTGGACAACAGTACGGGAGCACCGATTTCCTGGGAATACGATTTCGGCGATGGTGGTACTTCTACCTCTCCCAATCCGCGATACACATTTGTCAAGCCCGGCAAATACACGGTTAAGCTTACGGTTTATGACGGAAGCGATTACAGTACTGCCAGTCTGGTCATCAATGTCAGGAAACTTCCCAAAGCCGATTTCAGCACGGTTCAAACAGAATATTGTCCTGGAACAGCCATCAAATTCACAAATCTCACCGTTACAGGCGACACCAGTATTAAAACTGCTTCATGGGATTTTGGCGATGGCAATGTGGTGTCATCAATTACTGATGTCAATAAAACCTATTCTGCCCCAGGTTCTTACACCGTTAAGCTGACTGTCAGAGACAATCACAATTGTGTGCATACCGTCAGCAAACCTCAGTTTGTAACCATCAATGACAATCCCATCCCTGCTTTTGGATTCAGTGCCAAATACAGTTGCAAATCTCCTCAAAGAGTAAATTTTGCCAATAATTCCAGCAACAGTGTAAGCTATGACTGGGATTTCGGAGACGGTACCAAAGGCACTGACTACAATCCGGTTGTATTTTACAACACGGCAAAAACATATACCATAACACTAAAAACTACCAGCGCCAAAGGCTGTCAGGCCAGCATCAGCAAAAGTCTTGTGGTTAAATTCGATAAAATTAAAGCCGACTTTACGGCAGATGCCTTTGCCGGTTGCATTCCTTTTGACCCGAAATTGACCAATGCCTGTTTACCCACAGGTGCCAGTTTCGATTATCTCTGGAATTTCGGCGACGGTACAAAATCTACCTCACCCAATCCTGCAAAACAATTTCCTAAAACCGGCACCTATAAAGTTTCGCTCAGAATCAGGGGTGCAGATATTACATGTGCCGACAGTATCACTAAAACCATACTGGTCTCAGATAAGCCAAAAGCTGTTTTGAGTATTACAGACACTATTGCGTGTATTGGCGAGTTGAACACAAAACTCAAGGCACAAAGCCCCGGAGTGGGAAAATTTACATGGTTTATCGAAAACCTCAATCTCGAAACGACCGGTGACTCTCTGAAATACAAATTCACAAAACCCGGCATCTACAATGTTGTTGTTTTGCTGGAAGATCCTGCCGGCTGTCAGAAATCGTTTCAATTCCCGCGGATTGTAGTTCAGCAGATTGTAGCCGGCTACACCTATGGTGAATTTGGCGGATGTGCGCCTTATAGTCCGAATATTGATGACACTTCCAGTTGTAAACTCAGTTCACCCATCAGCTACGAATGGGACGACGGACAAGGCAACAAATACAGTGTGCCGGAACCTAAAGTCACTTACAATAAAACCGGCACTTACGATCTCAATTTAAAAATCAGGGATAAGTTTGGCTGTACCGACGAATTTCCGGGTATGGTAAGAGTGGGTTTTAAAGTGAAACCCGATTTCATCATGAACAAAAAAGCCATTTGTATCAATGAAACAATCCGATTCGACAACACCACTCCCGACAGTTCATTTAAAAAGGTGGATTTCTGGCGTTGGGAATTAAGCAGTGAAAACAGCAGCAAACCTGAGTTCTTTACTACGTATCTGAGGGAAACTCCCGGCAAATTGAGCCCGCGGCTGATCAGCGTCGTGAATGAGTGCCGCGACACACTGGAAAAAAAAGATTCACTCAACATGCTGCCGCCTTTCTCGTATTTCATGGCAAACTTTGATACCTGTTACAGCAACACCGGCAGGATAAAAAGCATCAGCAGCGATGCTACCGAAATCAAATGGCTGTTGCCGGATGGCACAAATTCAAGCGACTCGCAGATCTTTTATCGCTTTCCCAAAGGGGCAAAACTTGAGTTTGTCCTTACTTCATTCAATAAATTAAGCGGATGCCGCGATACTTTTAAAGAGAAAATAGGGCCGCCGCTTTCTGTCTCTAATATCAAAGCTACACCGCGCAATTTCTGTACACCGCAGTTTTTCTTCATAGATAATTTTCAAACAAGTGCCGTTACCAACCACTGGGATTTCGGCAACGGAGATACTTTAAACCGGCCCGACACTTTCAGTTATGCCTACCGCGAACCGGGTATATACAAAATCAAACACAGTGGTAAAGACATCAGAGGCTGCCTTGACAGTTCGGAAACCACAGTGGTGGTTAATGGTCCTAAACTGGCAGCGAGGGTATGGCCCGACAAGGGATGTCTGCCTCTTAAACTGCAACTGCAGGACTCTTTCAGCAGCGGACGCATTAAAAGAAAATACTGGAAGTTTGAGGATGATGCGCAGTGGATAAAAGCGGGCAACAAGAATGAAATAATAGAATATACGATTAAAAACATGCCTTTAAGCGGCGATTCGTTCTTTCACATCGAACTGATGCTAGAAGACAGCAATGGTTGTACATCGAGTAAGTTTTTCAAAATAAGGCCTTCGGGACCAAGGGCAAACAACGAAATAGATGTCAGACACGGATGTGATGCTTCGGTATTCAGCTTTACTTCCAATCTCGATTCAGCCAGCGCTTCCTACCCTATTGAATTCAGCTGGGATCTTGGCGACGGAAACAATAAAAAAACAGACCGTTTTACTCATACTTATAAAAAGGGAGGCAAGTACTCAGTGGTTTTAAAAATCAGAGACGGTTTCGGATGCACTTACGAGGAAACCATGACTGTAAGTTGCACAGACCCTGAAATACTCGCCTTGTTCACCCCCGGCAATAATGAGGTTAAATGTCCGCCATTGATAACAGGGTTTACCAATCAATCCATTGCAGACCCCAATAACCCTATAACTTCCTATTACTGGAATTTTGGGGATGGAAGCAGTTCCACACTGGCCTCTCCATCCAAGATTTATACCGTACCCGGTAAATACAACGTCTCTTTAACCGTATACAACCAATTCGGCTGCAGCAATACGATGTTAATGGAAGGACTTATACAGGTGGGGGGACCGGTAGCCATACCCAAATTCCTGCCTTTGCAGGCCTGTTTCCCACAAACCATAGAATTTTCGGCCTTAACCTCACCGGGCACCAAAGCCGTATGGGATTTTGGCGACGGTTACTACAGCAACTCTAAATCTGCAGTTTACGGTTACGAAAAACCGGGTATTTATTTTCCCAAATTACTGCTTACAGACAGCAGCAATTGCAGCAGTGTTTACGTTCCATCTGATTCGGTTATTCTATATGCTGCACCTGCTACCGATTTTGAAGTTTCATCTCAATGCCTAGATGATGAAATTATATTCACCAACAAATCACTTTCAAACAGCAATCTCAGCAATGAGGTTTACAGTCTCTGGAATATAGAAGGAGATACAAGCAGTAAGTCCGATTATAAAATCAGATTTATCGCCGTGGGCAAAAAGAAAGTCCGCTTATATACCGAAAATATCCATGGATGTAAAGACACCTTATTCAAAGAACTTTTAATCAGCAAACCGGAAGCCACATTTACAAGTGGCAATACCCGCCTTTGTCTGGGTGATAGTTTGACGTTTGCCGATAAAAGTAAATCTGTAACAGGTATAAGCGCACGGCAGTATTTCCTGAATGATATACCTGCAATGCCGCCTTTGTGGCCGGGCAAGGGTGATTTCACATTAAAGCTGATAGTGCTTGATTCGCTGGGCTGCAAAGACACATTTACAGGAGCAAATAGTTTTCACATTGCCGACACTGTATCCGACGAAGTAATAAAAGTTAACCGAATCAGTCATATCAGCCATAAAACACTGGAACTCCAATACAATAAAAGCAACAGTCCGGATTTCGATTCTTACCTTATTTTCGTAAATGGCAGTGCCGGCGATTCGCTGATTCGCAGAGTTAAAAATATTGATTCGGTATTGTTACTTTTCTCAAAAAACAATCAGGTTCATTCAGAATGTTTTAGTGTCAGACAAAGCAATTACTGCCATGCAGAATCTGAATCTTCTCTATGGCACTGCAGTATACATACCACAGTAATACCCGGGAATAACTACAACAGGATTGATTGGAATCCATATACAGCCTGGCAGCCGGGACAATACAAAATACAACGTCAGGATATAAACAACCCGGGAATCTTTAGTGATATAGCCATGGTTGACGGCGATGAAAATTCATATACAGACAGCAGCATAGTCTGCCATAGAACGCATGCTTATCGTGTGATGGCTATTGGACAAAATTCTGAAGAATATTCTCTGAGTGATACAGCTATGGCAAAAGCTAACTGGGAAAACAGATTGCCTGTGCCCGAATTCAAACTTGCCACAGTTAATCAGGATACATCTGTTGTATTGAACTGGAATAAAGGTGATTTGTACACAAGAACTAAATTCACGGCCATATTGCTTTATGAACTCAATCTCAATGGTGGTGTGAAAGCTGTGTTTGAACCTGAGATTACAAACTACAACGACAAACGCGTGAATGTAGACCTTAATGCCTATCAATACAGAATACGTGTGAAAGACGATTGTGGTGATACAAGTGCATATTCTAATCCTTCAGGCAATATCCGCTTATACGCTGTTAAGAACAGTCAGACTGATGCACCGCAACTTAAATGGAACGCCTACCGCGAATGGGCTGAAGGGGTTAGTCATTACGAAATACAGCGCTTTGATGAAAACAATGATGCTGTGACAATTGCTGTCAGCAAAGACACATTCTTCACAGACTACGGACAGGAAAAAAGTTGTTTGAAAAATTTCATTTACAGGGTAGTTGCAGTTAACGGCATGAACGACACGCTCAGAAGCGTCTCCAATACCATCAGGGTAAGACCGGCCTCGTCTTTGTTTGCCCCTAATGCTTTTTCACCTGACGGCAACGGCATTAACGAGGTCTTTGCTCCTAATGGACAATTCATTTATGACTATCAGATAGAAATATACAATCGCTGGGGTGAAAGGGTTTTCGAAAGCAGTACCTGCTTCGACGGATGGAATGGCAATTACGCCGGTATGCAATCTGATGAAAGTGTATTTTATTACCGTATTACAGCATTTGGTGCCGACGGCAAAACTTATCTCTTAAAAGGCAGCATCAGCCTTCTCAGATAAAACAGAGCAGTTCACTCATCCGGGCAGCGAATCATTGTCCGGAACAATCTTGAAACAGGGTGAACAATAAAATGGATGCCTGTAAACGCTTGAATATCTGTTTATTTAAAACACAACCCTGAAAATATTACATCTTATCTACAAAACACTTTGTGAAAAGTGTATTTGTGAATAATTCATTTGCCTATTTTTGAACAACAGTGCAACCTTTAATGAGTTGTGCAGTCATAATTCAATTAAGCCAGAAAACATATGCAAAGAAGAGATTTTCTAAGCGAACTAATCGGCGAAAAAGAGCCGGTAAAACCCATCCCCGCCGAACAGTTTCAGAATAAAAGTATTCCAGACGGACTTGATCTGAGCAAAGGAAGTATTGCGCCCTACACCGGTACCTGGGGTGAATCACAGGTAAAGCACCTTTTAAGACGCGCTTTATTCGGTTTTAATAAAACAGATGTCGATTTTTTTAAAACGATGAGCATGAGTGATGCCGTAGACTATATCATGACTATTCCGGGTACTCAACCCGATCCACCCGTCAACGGCTACAACACTATGAATGCAGTGGATCCTGATATTCCTGCGGGTGCTACCTGGGTCAATGGCCCCGACAACAACGACCTGGTTGGACAGAGACGCGGTTCACTATATGCGTGGAGCATGGAACAGGTACTCAATCCCGACAGACACATACGCGAGAAGATGACGGTCTTTCTTCACAATCATTTTGCTACAGAAGTTGAACAGGTTGGAAGTCCTATCATTGCCTACCGTCATCAGAAAATGCTGAGAGAAAACTGTCTGGGCAATTTCAAGAACATGATAAAAACAGTGACAGTAGATCTGGCCATGTTGATTTATCTGAACGGTTATGTCAATACCAAGACAGCCCCCGACGAAAACTATGCAAGAGAACTGATGGAATTGTTTACGCTGGGTAAGTCGCCTGAAAGTCAGTATACCGAAGATGATGTCATTGCTGCAGCGAGGGTATTAACCGGATGGCGCATCAATTATGCCGGACTTACTTCGTTTTTTTCTGAAGTAGTACACGACCAGAACAACAAAACCTTTTCGGCTTTCTTTAACAACACTGTTATAAGTGGCAAAACGGGAGCAGCCGGAGCCACAGAGACAGACGACCTCATCAACATGATATTTTCCAAAGACGATGTGGTGGCAAGGCATATAGTCAGAAAACTTTACAGATACTTTGTCTATTACGTCATTGACAGCGATACAGAAAACAACATTATTATTCCGCTTGCCAACGATTTTAAAGTTAACTGGGAATTAAAACCGCTTGTAACGGCATTGCTCAAAAGCGAACATTTTTACGACAGCAAAAACATGGGTTGCTATATCAAGAATCCGCTTGATGTTTTTGCTACCTTCATCAAGCAGTTTAAAGTTCCCTTCCCAAGCAGTCCGCCCGAAACAAGATATCTGGCATATTATACCGTGTGGGCGGGTGCTGCTGTTTCCGGAATGTATCTGGGCAACCCGCCAAATGTGGCAGGATGGCCGGCATATTACCAGACACCTCAGTACCATCAGTTGTGGCTCAATTCGGACACATTGCCGAAGCGCATACAATATACAGTGGCCATGATGGTTGGTTTGCCTTACCGCGGAGGCAATAAACTTCAGGCCGATGTCATAGAGTTTGCCAAACAATTCTCTGACCCTTCCGATCCCGACAAACTGATTCAGGAAAGCATAGACCTGATGTACGCCATGGATATTTCGGCTTCAGCCAAGGCCGGATTGAAACAGAGCACACTGCTTTTTGGACAAACAAACAACATATACTGGACCAACGCATGGAACGACCACATCAACGACCCTTCGAACGTTAATAAAAAAACAACCGTTACCAATGGCCTGCTGCTGATGCTTAAATACCTTCTTGATCTGGCCGAAAACCAACTTGCATAGTTAAAATTAAACAAGAGAAACATGAAAAGAAAAGAATTCTTAAAAAAAGCGATACCGGCGGCCATGCTTCCATTCTTTATCGATGGGATGAGATTTCAGGCTTATGCTGCAACGCCAATGTTAAAGGCCATATCGGAAGCGGCTGCTAAAAACGGAAGGGTTTTCGTTTTAATTCAGTTGAATGGCGGCAACGACGGTCTGAACACCATCATACCCACCGACCAGTACAGCAATCTCGCCAATGCCAGAGCCAATGTACTGATTCCGGAAAATAAAGTATTGAGTTTAAACGGCATTACCGGAACCGGTCTTCATCCGGCTATGAGCGGATTGCGCACCATGTTTAATGATGGCAAGCTCAATATTGTGCAGTCTGTCGGTTATCCCAATCCGAATTTCTCTCATTTCAGGGCAACGGATATCTGGCATACGGCCAGTGACAGCAATCAGTTTGTCAATTCAGGATGGGCAGGCCGTTACCTTGAAGATATTTATTCGGGTTACCCTACAGGTTATCCAAATTCCAATGAACCTGATCCGCTTGCTATTTCGATCGGCTACAGTGTATCTACAACATTGATGGGACCAACGGCCAATACGGGAATGGCCATTTCCGATCCGGTAAGTTTTTATCAGCTTGTAACAGGAACAGTTGATCCGGCACCAAACACACCGGCCGGCCACGAGCTTACTTATGTAAGACTGGTCTTACAGCAAACTCAGCAATACAACACAACGGTAAAAGCAGCTGCGCAAACCGTTACAAATAAGGTAACATATCCTTCCAATAACACACTTGCAGATCAGCTGAAGATAGTAGCAAATCTTATTGCCGGTGGATTAAAAACACCTATTTACACTGTGAGTCTGGGCGGATTTGACACACACTCCATGCAGGTGTCAGCAAGCGGTGGTAACGACACTGGTTCGCATGCCGATTTATGGAAAAAAGTATCGGATGCAATTGCTGCCTTTCAAAGCGACTGCGAACAACTGGGCATCGCAGACAGAGTAGCCGGAATGACCTACAGCGAATTCGGAAGAAGGATTAAAAGCAACGACAGCCGCGGTACCGACCACGGTGCAGCCGCTCCCCTGCTGGTTTTCGGCACTCAGGTTAATCCCGTCATCATAGGAAGCAACCCTATAATTCCTTCAAGTGTTAATGTCGAAGACAACCTGCCAATGCAATACGATTTCAGACAGATTTACGCATCGGTGCTGATTGACTGGTTCCAAACCAGTACGACTAAAACAGACAGCGATTTGCTTTTCAAACATTTCGATACGCTGCCAATATTCAGGCAGGGGTTATGGGTTAAATCGTATAAAGCGGAAACGCAGGGATTGTTGCAGAATTACCCCAACCCATTCAAGGATTTTACAAGTATAGAATACTATAGCCCGGGCGGTAAAATTGAACTTAAACTTTTTGACAACAAGGGCCGACTTATAAGAACCCTTGTCAGTGAAGAGGTGTCAGGCGGTAAGTACATTTACCATCTTGACGGTTCTGATCTTCCACCCGGAAACTATTATTATCAATTGATCACGCGTAATGGCCAGGCCGGTAGAAACCTGGTCAAAATTTGACATCACAATTCATAATGCTTTAAAGCCCGGTTAACGCCGGGCTTTATTTGTTTACAGGGCTATCGGGCTGCATTTAAGCTTCATTGACTAAATGTGGTAAAAAATGCCTACCTTTGCGCCGCCCTTTGAATCTTATTCAGGACATCTCTTTCTCGGCTTTTTCTCTCATAAGGACTTTGTCCAATAGTTTTGAGTGTATCGGTTTTGCGAATGTTTATTCAGAAGATTCTATCGGTTTTAATATTTTATAAACATGTCATTCGAAAACCTGAATCTCAACAACGAGATTCTCAAAGCCTTAAAAGAAGAAGGCTACACCAAAGCAACACCAATTCAGGAGAAAGCAATACCAATTGTATTGCAGGGCCGCGATTTACTTGGCTGTGCACAAACCGGAACAGGTAAAACCGCTGCTTTTGCCATACCCATTATTCAAACACTGAGCAAGCAGGAATATCCGGGTAAAAACCGTCCTGTGCGCTGTCTGATAGTTACACCGACCAGAGAACTTGCCATACAGATAGACGAAAGCATCAAGGCATACGGCCGTCACAGTCGCCTAAGCCATACCGTTATCTTCGGAGGAGTCAAGCAACATGCCCAGACCAATTCGCTTCAAAAAGGGATTGATATACTGGTGGCCACTCCGGGCCGACTGCTCGACCTTATGCAACAGGGTTTCATAACACTGAAGCATATAGAGATATTTGTGTTGGACGAAGCAGACCGGATGCTGGATATGGGCTTTATTCACGATGTCAAGAAACTGATAGCAGCCTTGCCACAGAAGCGACAAACCCTGTTCTTCTCGGCCACTATGCCACCCGAAATCGTTAAGCTATCCAACAGCATACTGAGCAATCCTGCTAAAGTTGAGGTAACACCTGTTTCATCAACCGCCGAAACCATCAGACAACAATTGTATTATGTAGACAAAGGGAATAAGAATTCGCTCCTGCTGGAATTGCTCAAAAATGAAAAGATAAAAACTGTACTTGTTTTTACCAGAACCAAACACGGGGCTGATAAAATTGTAAAGGTTCTGATAAAAAACAATATCAAGGCTCAGGCTATACACGGCAACAAAGCGCAGAATGCAAGACAGGCGGCCCTTAACAATTTCAAGGCCGGCAGCACGAGGGTCCTTGTGGCAACCGATATCGCAGCCAGAGGTATAGATGTAGACGAACTTGAATACGTCATCAATTTTGATATACCCAACATATCCGAAACATACGTTCACCGTATAGGTCGTACAGGCAGAGCAGGCAACAAAGGCACTGCTATCTCCTTCTGCGATTCTTCTGAAAAAACCGATATCAGAAATATCGAAAAACTGATTTCAATGAAAATACCTGTCGTCGACCATCACCCGTTTCCGATGACAGGCACAGCAGAATCTTCAGCCGAAAAACCTGTTCACGCTCAGGGGCACAACAGACCAAGAACAAGTCAGGCTCCGGGGAATAAACCTCGAAGACCCGAGGGAAGACATCATTTTTCCGATAAAAGGCGAAACAAAGCCTGAAGATAATACAGGCCGGCTTTGCAATAATTCGCTACCTTTGCCAAGGGGTATATGAACAGCAATGGTTCGGGAAATACGCAGTTCGGTATAAGGCAACTGGCCGTGCTGCTTGGCCTGTTGGTTCTGACTTTGCTTGTGTTGCAGAAACTGATGTTTATGCTGAGCGCATTTCTCGGTTCAGTTGCACTTTATATCCTCTTCAGACGTCCCCATAAATATCTCGTATACCGTTTCAGGTGGAAGAAGCTCTGGGCCGGTATTTTTCTGATGGGTGCATCGCTGATACTTTTGCTTATTCCGCTTTACATGATCGGAAGCTTTCTCTTTCACAAGCTGGAACCGCTGGTAAATGATCCTGCACCTGTTCTTCAGGCCATGCACAGCATCAATGTATTTATTAACCGGTACGTCGAATTTTCACTCATCTCTCCGGGCAACCTGAACAAAATAACTTCATTCGCACAAACCGTGCTGCCGGCAATACTCGATTCAGGCCTTAATCTGATTACTAATCTTATCATGATGTATTTCATTTTATGGTTCATGCTGCAGAGGAGTTTTGAAATGGAGCGATGGCTTAAAATTAACAGCCCGTTCAGGCGTCGGCATACCATTAGCATCATGAATCACATCAAAAGCTCGGTGATAAGCAATGCTACCGGTATTCTTTTGCTCGGCATGATACAGGGCATAGTCGCCATGATAGGTTACCGGATCTTCGGCGTTAACGAGCCTGTACTTTGGGGTTTGATAACCGGTGCCTGTTCGGTGGTTCCGTTTGTCGGCACCATGCTGGCCTATATACCTTTGTCCTTATTGCTTATGGCCGGTGGACAGTTGTATGCCGGCCTCGGCCTCCTGATCTTTGGATTTATTATCATTGGTGGCTGCGACAATGTTTTCAGGTTTATGCTGCAGAAGAAACTGGCGAGCACCCATCCGCTGATAACTGTTCTCGGTGTAATTGCAGGACTTAGCCTTCTTGGTTTCTGGGGACTGATATACGGCCCAATGATGATATCGCTGATTATACTCCTGAGCGGTATATACCGGGAGGAATTCGGCAGGAGAAAATCGCAGCCATAAAAAAACCTGTCGGTAAAACAGGTTTTCTTACTAACCAAAATAATTCACTAACATTTTAATCCGCTCAATGGATAATTAATATGAGCACACGATAGTAATACGCCGCGATTGCGTGAATATTTTCCGCCCCGGATTTTATGACAATCCAATGACATTTCAGAATGCTAAATTTTTTGGCAAAGTATCTTATAATTTTGCAGCCGTATGCTAAATGCGGAAGCACTGAAAACTTTAAGCCCGGAAGAAACCTGCTGTACAGTCAGCAGTTTTCATCAGGCGCTGACCGAAACCTTGCTTGAACTGCCTTTGGGACACGACTGCATCAGTGCCGGTTTTCCTTCTCCCGCCCAGGATTTTGCCGAGGCCTCTATTGATCTCAACCGCGAATTGATTCGGAATCCTTCATCAACTTTTTTTGGAAGGGTAAAGGGAGATTCTATGCGCGATGCAGGGATTTCGGACGGCGACCTTCTGGTGATAGACAAAAGTATCAGACCTGCGGATGGCATGATAGCTGTTTGTTTTATTGACGGTGAGTTTACCGTCAAACGCATACGCAGCGACAAAGATTGCTGCTGGCTGCTTCCTGCCAACGAGGCATACCGTCCGATCAGAGTTGACAGCGGAAATCATTTTCTGATCTGGGGAATAGTCATACATGTCATCAAGAGTTTCTGATGTTCGGGCTTATAGACTGCAATAATTTTTACGCCTCATGCGAGAGGGTATTCAGGCCCGACCTGAACGGCAAGCCAGTTGTTGTTCTCTCCAACAATGATGGTTGTGTGATAGCCCGAAGCAATGAGGCAAAGGAATTGGGAATACCCATGGGTGCGCCTTCTTTCGAATACGAGGAATTGTTCTGCCGACAAGGTGTAAATGTATTTTCATCCAATTATGCACTCTATGGTGACATGAGCTCAAGGGTTATGGAAATTGTGAAATCTTTCAATCCCGACCTTGAAATTTACAGCATAGACGAGGCTTTTGTTGACTTCAGGCAGACTATATACAAAGACTTTGAGGCATTGGGAAGAGAGATGCGTGAAGCAGTATTAAGGTGCACCGGCATTCCTGTAAGCATAGGTTTTGCCCCGAGCAAGGCACTGGCGAAACTGGCCAACCGCATAGCCAAAAAATTTGCAGACAGAACAGGCAGTATCTATGCCATAGATAAACCCGAAAAACACCGAAGGGCACTCGAGTGGCTGAAAATCGGCGATGTTTGGGGAATAGGTGCAGCCCATGAAGCAAGACTTAAAGGGATGGGTATACACAATGCATGGCAGTTTACCCGCCTTAACAATCAGTGGATTAAAAAAGAAATGAGTGTGGTAGGGCTGCGATTAAAGTACGAATTACTAGGAACAAATCCGGCAGGACTGGAAAAAGAAAAACTCAGGCAAAATATCGCCTGCACGCGTTCGTTTGAAGAAAATTACACCGAATTGTCTGATCTTCGCGAACGGGTATCCACCTATGCAGCTATTTGTGCAGAGAAACTCAGAAAACAGAACAGCAATTGCAACGCCATCATGGTCTTTATTCATACCAACGAACACCGACGGGATTTGCCACAGTACTGCAGAAATATTATACTGCCTCTGCCCTATCCAAGCAATTCTGCCATAGAACTGTCGAATTTTGCATGCCTTGGTCTGGACAAAATTTTCAAGCCGGGCTTCGCCTATAAAAAGGCAGGCATAATAGCGATGGAATTAAGTCCTTCGGGAGAGGAACAACTGAGTTTATTTGAAAACAAAAACCCCCGGCATGTGCCTCTGATGAAAGCTATGGACCGGCTGAACGGCAAACTGGGCAATCAAAAAGTCAGATTGGCTTCACAATCTCCGGGAAGAATCTGGAAGATGAGACAGAACAAACTTTCGCCGCGCTACACAACCCGATTTAAAGAAATTATTAAAATTAAAGTCTGATGTGTTTTTACAGCAAACTGAGCAAAAAAGCCGTTGAACTGGAAAACCGGTTCAAGGCGCGTATGGAGCAGCCCGAACTTTTTGTTCCCTATGAGATTGTCAACGGATTCAGCTTCCCTCTCAGTCCGGTGATATGCGACCACGATCCCGGTGTCATCAGGATGTTCAGATGGGGACTCATTCCCTCCTTGGCTAAAGATAAAAGCATACAAAAAAACACCCTGAATGCACGTATCGAAACCATACACGAAAAGCCTGCTTTCAGATCAGTTTGCAATCAACGCTGTCTGGTAATCGCTGATGGTTTTTACGAATGGAAATGGCTGGACGAAGCGGGAAAGAAAAAACAAAAATATCTGCTCAGTTTTCCCGGCGACGAATTGTTTTCATTTGCCGGAATTTATTCTGAATGGACGGACAGAGAAAGCGGCGAAAGTATATACACATACAGCATAGTAACAACAGAGTCCGCAGGAATAATGGAGGAGATACACAACTCCAAACACAGGATGCCGGTTATCCTGAGCGAATCGAATGAAAAAAAATGGCTTCACGGTGCATCAAGCGAAGAATTTACCGGTTTACTCACACCATTAGTCGCCACCGCTGTTTAAAAATCAAGAGCAAGTCTCTAAGCCTTGTCAGTAAAGACTTTGCAGACATATCACGGCGGATTTTCTTTTAATTTTAAGAAGATATTTTTACCCTCTATAAAGTATTAAAATAATATCATTATTGCTGATTTTTCAGTTTTAGTAATTATCAAATTGCCAGGTTGTTGAGAAAATCCTTATCAAATTGAGAAGGATTTTTTTTTGGCATATTTTATAAAATACTCATAGTCTTCGAATTACGAAAATGGCTTTTTGATTGCATCAATTGCACCCTGAACAAGGTTCGTAAAAAGCGGTAAAACATTCAGTTAGGTATTTCTACACACTGAGTATTTATGCAGGTTTCCGATTCTGGTTCAACAAAACGGCAACTTCATGGGACACACAAATAACACAAAATATCATGCGTATTACTTTACAAAATGTTTTGACAGTCTGCCGAACAATCGGCCCGAACTGTCTGATCAAAAAACCAGGTGTTTATTTAGTGGTTTTTCTAATCCTCTTTTTTTCAGCTTCATTCAGACTTTCCGCACAGAATGCATTAGTACCAATTAATTTCAGTATCAGAACGGCTTCAACTACCAGTGCCGGAATTTTCAGAAAAGACTCCACACT
>CAZRKA010000064.1:0-17083 GCA_964600345.1 uncultured Chitinophaga sp.
CTGATCGCGAACCCATGTGAACAAAATAAAAATCCTTGGTTTTTTTGATTTGATCTTTTGCATCCGGAATTTTCTGTATAGTCCGGTTGAAATTGCCTTTGTCTCTGATGTCTGCTACAAATCCGGTGTAGTTTGTATTTTCCTTTTTAAACATGAACAGATACGTATTGCTGAAAAGATTGATACCGCTCGACATCGGATTCTTCAGTATATCCGAGAACACAGCGGAATTTTTGTCTTCCCTGTTGCTCTCCTTTATCGATTTCTCAATATATTTATAAACGGCGGTCTTTTTAAATTCGCCGTCATAATCAAGTTTGTCATACATAGATTTGAAATCGAAACGAAAGACAAGCTGCGCATCCTTCGGTATCAGATCGAGATGTTTATTGCTTCCGCTGAAAAAATGCAGAACGCCGTAAGTAAGACCTGTTGCACTCAGAAGTATGAGAAATGTCCACAGTATTTTTTTCTTCATAAGTTTAGTAAAGTGTGTTTCCTTTGAATGCAAAGATATTCAAACACTCAGAACTTCAAAATAATTTTACAAAGGTTGAATGCTAAAGATCAAGGCATTCCATCATCAGAAGTATACCCGATTCGAAATGAATATTCACCGGACCTGTTTCCTGCACCCTGTTGCTGCTGCTTGTGCGATGAGGGTACTCGAGGATTTCATTATTAAGATTCCATACCAGATTAGAACTGATAACGCCGCTGACTTTGTTCAATGGTATCAGCGACACATTGGTGCCAGCTGCAAAATGTTTTGTAAATCCGCTCTGTATCGGGTATATCCTCGAATGATTATCTATCATCACAGTTGTAATTTTTTCGATATATCTGCCGAGTACAGCAATATTATTCATATAATGATCACTTCTTCTGCCGCTGGCCCATATGATGTTTACCGCTTTATGATTATTGGAAATCAAATAATCCAAACCCTTTTCCAGATCTGTTTTTTCCTGATCAGGCATGTGTACTACCTGAGTTGACGGTGGCACCAGTGCCCTGATTTCTTCCGGATCAAATCCATCGAAATCACCTAAAACTACATCAAACTTAATCTGCAATTCCAGTACGCGCCTCAAAGCGCCATCCAGCACTACAATATACGGACTCCATTCCAGCAACTGATCCATCAGTTCACTGTTGCAGGCCTCACCATTGGCAATAATCAATGCCGGTTCCTGAGCTTCTCTGACTACGTGATGAGAAGACATGGTATTATCTCAATATGCTGAATCTTCTGTTTATAGTAGTACCGGCATATTCATAAATCAGAATATAATTGCCGTTTGGCAAACTTCCAGTTTCAATCTGATGTTCAACTGATGTGGTTTTACCTTCCATGACCTGAATACCGCGGTAGTCAAATATTCTGAAAGATGCGTTTTCGCTTAAGTCAGATTTTATAGTCAGTTTGTCGTTGGCCGGAACAGGATAAAGGTTTAAATTCAAATCATTTTTATTCTCTTTGATACTGCTTATACCACCGTTGTTAATCTGCCCTTTGAAAACACCTCTTCCATGAGTAAAGAAATAAATATCCTTCTTGTCTTTATGAATTTTGATGCTGCTGATCACAGTTGACGGCAATCGAATATCTTTTACCCAGGTATTACCTCCGTCTTCGGTGATATACAGACCGTAATCGGTACCTGCAAAAATGACGTTTTCAGGATTAAGGGGGTCGCATTCAACCCAGTTAACGGGAAGACCTTTGGGTAAATTTCCGCTTATATTTTTGAACACCGGACTATTGCCTAATACACCGCTGGCCATATAAATCCTCCCTGAATCTGAAATATTGCTGAATCCGAGATAAACTTTATCTCTGTATCCCGGTAATACTTTGATGCAACCAAGAAATGAAGCTCTGATTGCCAGAGGCATCTTTAAACGCAGATCTTTAACCACAGGCACTGCATTCATTACCGAATCGACTGCCAGAAAAGCACTGCTGCCACCCGAAAACACAGCCGGATTATCGTCGGGAGTTGATGTTGCACAATATAAACGGCCTGTGGTAATTCCTCCTTTCTTCAGATAGGATTGTCCTCCGTCGCTGCTGAAATACAGATTTCTCTCGGAAGGATAAACCATATAATCACCCTGTCCGGAGCTGATATAAAACGGATGAATAAACCACTTTGCATCATCTGTCGGCAGATTGTCACTCACCCTCACACCATTACGGTAAACATTTCCGTTCTGAGTGGCATAATACTTAACGGTCGACTGATTGGGGTGATAAAAGGAATGGCCACCGTCTCCACCGAAAACATTGCTGAAAGACTTGACAAGGTTTTTAGCCTCTTTAGTTCCATTGTCCTGGGTACCACCCATAATAGCAACAGCATGAGGAGACACATCGCCTGCATAAAACTGAGTGATGTTAAGTCCGTTGTTGAGATTTGTGAAAGTGCTTAAATTGTTCCAGTTATAAACGCATAAACCTCCGTCACTACCCACATAAAGGTTGTTTCCGCTGCAAATTGCGATATGGTTGTCGGCATGTTGTTCGTTTCCGGCTATCCATGATGATCCGCCGTTGCGCGATATACCAATATCCACACTGCCAATAAAAACCGTATTCGAATCATTGTCTTTGACACCCATGGTGAGACAATACCATGTAAAACCGAAATTTACCGTACCATTTGGATTTGTCTTGCTTACAAATGTTCTTCCACCGTCAGACGATTTGTAAAAAGCTTTTAGAACGCCGCTGTAACTGTTATCGGGTCCGGATATTGCTGCATAGACAACATTGGGGAAATTTTTGCAGTAGGCAATTTCTGTCCTTGCCGAACTGTTTGAATTGACAGAAGCAACTTTCGTAAATGTACCGGGGTTTCCATTATCAGAACGATAAACACCTGCTCCTTTTATAGTAAACATTACCGAACCATCAGGAAATACTTCCAGATCGTTAATCTGAGCAGTGACAGTATAAACCTTTGTAAAACTTGCTCCTGCATTTTCGCTTCTCCATAAGCCGCTGCCATGAGTAGCAACATAAAGCGTATGTGTATCTTTAGGAGAGCATTTAAGCGACCAGTTGAAAGCAAAATCAGTATTGTTGGTTGAAGGGAGCTGTTCAAAATTCAGACCACCGTCTGTGGATTTGAATACGCCGGCGCCCATAAGATCGGCGCTGTTTCCGCTTGCCTCACCGGTACAGTAATATATCACATTAGGCTGAAACGGATTCTGGTCCATGAATGTAACACTTGGCGACAAAGCCTGATCGTTGATGGCCCTCCAGGAGACCCCGTTGTTGTCAGAAATCATAACTCCACCCGAAGCAGCACCAATAATAAGTCTGGCGGGATTTGCCTTGTCTACAACCATTGCCCTTATTCTGCCGCCAACATTGCTCGGTCCGTATTCATATACATTTAACAAAGCCGGAGACAAAGACCTCTTGTCTGACGCATTATCCCAGCGGTAATTGCGCATATCGGGTAATTTATTGCTGCCGGCAGTCTTGATGTATAACCATTGGTCGTAATACCCCGGTAAAGTCTGTTGTTCTGATTGAGAACTGACTGAAACCGGCTTTTTCTCAGTTGAATTGCAGGCGCTTAATAAAAACAAAAATACAAAGGAATATAAAATATATCTCGTAAACATAAACGGCAAATATAACCAATTGAATTCAGTTATACACCCGTACACGGAGACAGGCGGCCTATATCAATTAATTTTATATAACTTTGCAAGACTTTGTCTGTTAAGCTTTCAGAACAAAAAATCATTTCGAAATAATGGAAATCACCCAAAAAACAGAAACGGTTTCTCTTGCCGGAGGATGCTTCTGGTGCATAGAAGCTGTATTGATAAGGTTAAACGGAATTCTCTCGGTTGAAAGCGGATATACAGGAGGAAAAATAAGGAATCCGACTTACAGGGAAGTATGCAGCGGCACAACAGGGCATGCCGAGGCTGTTAAGGTTGAATTTGATCCTGAACAGATTTCAATCAATACCCTGCTTACCGTATTTTTCACCGTACACGATCCAACTACCCTCAACAGACAGGGAGCTGATATAGGCACACAATACAGGTCTGCTGTTTTTTATTACAGTGAAAAGCAAAAACTGCAAACACTTGATTTTATCAGGAAACTGGAAGAAGACCAGGTTTTTGAATCCGCAATTGTCACCGAAGTTTCACCTGCAGCAGAATTTTTTCCGGCTGAAGATTATCACAAAAATTATTACAATCTGAACAGGGATAAAAACAGTTATTGTACGGCTGTAATCGACCCTAAAATAAACAAGTTAAGGAAAAAATTCCTGCATTTGCTGAGAGATTGAATGACTAGCGTCTCGATCTGGCGCTGTTCATGCTTTTCATCATCTTTTTCATGTCGTTGAACTGAGTCAGTAATTTATTCAGGTCCTGAATAGTCCTGCCACTACCTTTAACAATTCTGTTTTTTCTGGAAGCATTCAGCAGGTCCGGATCGCGACGTTCCGATGGCGTCATCGACTGAATAAGACATTCTATTCCCTTGAAAGAGTTTTCGTCAATATCCAGATCTTTAATCTTGTTGCCTACTCCGGGAATCATGGCCATAAGGTCTTTGATATTTCCCATTTTTTTGATCTGCTGCAATTGCTGAAGAAAATCATCGAAGTCGAAGTTGTTCTTACTGATTTTTTTATTCAGTTTTTTTGCTTCTTCCTCGTCGTAAACAGACTGAGCTCTTTCAACGAGACTGACAACGTCACCCATTCCGAGTATCCTGCCGGCCATACGATCCGGGTAGAACACATCGAGTGCATCCAGTTTTTCGCCATTACTTACAAACTTGATAGGTTTGTTAACTACCGATTTGATAGACAGTGCAGCACCACCTCTGGTGTCTCCGTCCATCTTGCTGAGGACAACACCATCAAAATCAAGTCTGTCGTTAAAGTTCTTGGCAGTATTAACAGCATCCTGACCAGTCATAGCATCAACGACAAACAATATTTCAGATGGCTTTAAGGCCTGCTTGATGTTGTAAATCTCATTCATCATCTGCTCGTCTATACTCAGACGTCCGGCTGTATCGACGATGACAACATTGTTGTTATGCTCCTTTGCATAGACAAGTGCATTCTGTGCAATTTTTAATGGATCCTTATTGTCGGGCTCAGAGTACACATCCGTGTTAATTGACTGGCCTAGTACTTTTAGCTGTTCTATCGCAGCCGGTCTGTACACATCGCAGGCAACCAGCAAAGGATTTCTTCCTTTAGAACGGATATATTTCGCCAGCTTACCCGAAAACGTGGTTTTACCGGAACCCTGCAAACCTGCGATCAGTATTATTGCAGGACTGCCGTTAATCACTATATCCTTGTGTTCGCCTCCAAGAAGTTCAACCAGTTCGTCGTTGACTATTTTGGTGAACAATTGTCCCGGAGAAACACTGGTCAGCACATTTTGTCCAAGCGCTTTGGCCTTAACCTGCTCTGTAAATTCTTTGGCTATTTTGAAATGCACGTCTGCATCTACCAGTGCCCGTCTGATTTCCTTTGTTGTTTCTGCAACATTTATTTCCGAAATCCGGCCCTGACCTTTAAGATTCTTAATGGCCTTTTCAATCTTGACACTTAAATTTTCAAACATAATCTGGAAACTTTCCTAAAAAAGAAGTGCAAAAATAAGTGAAATCGCGCTTATACCAAAGTTCTTAAAGAAATGCTCAACGCAAAAGGACCAGTACTCCCTCGAGATTGAAAGATGTTACACCATCAAGTGAAAGGGCACGAACCTTATAGACGTAATGACCTTCCATACAGAGTTCTCCCTTATAGGTTCCGTCCCAGCCTGTGTTTACATCAGTGGTTTCGAAAACCTGTTCGCCCCAGCGATTGTATATTTCCAGTTTATAATCCAGTATCGGGTTCCCTGTCTGATTGAAAATCAGAATCGCCCTTGGTATAAATACCTCATTTTTATCGTCTTTATTTGGTGAAAAGGCATTTGGTACCCATAGTTTAGAGTCAGATATCAGGCAAATCATGTTAGAGAAACTTTCAACCAGTATATTGGTATCCTTAATAGCTCTGATTTTGAAACATATTGAATCGTCAAGCTGAGTGTCCAGAAAATCAAATTCGTAAGAATTCTTGACTGTGTCAATAGTACCGGCAACCTTGAAAGTATTATTTTCCCTCAGAAGCACCTCATAGGATTTGACGCCGCTGTACCATTTACGGTATTCAGACCAGTTGAGTTTTGCGATATAACCTTCACTTTTTCCTTTCAGTAGTATGGTTTTATTTTCAACACTCTCAGGCGATTCAGCTCCGCAATGATCTACTGCTCTTATCTTATAGACATAAGACGTTGTACCCGTACTAAGCAATGGGTCGTTATCAATAAATCCGAGCGAATCTACCTGCATATAATAATCATCGGTAGCCGAACCCTGATACCCCCTTGAAATAATATAATGATCTACCGTGCGAACAAACTTATAAGCATCCCACTGGGTATAGGTTTTACCGGAAGGCAGAACTGTTGTACGCACACTGTTAACAGGCTGCGAAGGTAAAACATAATTAGGTGTCATACATACAGTATTGCTTCGCGATTTCCATTTGCCGTTCTTCTGAATTGCCTCGACATAATAACAGAAAGACTTGGTGCAAAGACGCTTGTCTATGTATGTAAGCGTACTGTTGGATGTTGAGTCGTGAAGTTTAAACGGACCGCCGTTCTCGCTCCTGTAAATTCGATACTTCAATACATTGCCGTTGCCCCATCCCTCGTAAGGCAGCCAGTTGAGATACAGTTCGTTCATCGAATCGTCGTTTATCTCGAGGAAAATTGTACAATGCGGGAACGTTTCAGCACCCAGGTTTTTGCACTGATCCTTGGTTTTTATGACGTAACAGTAGCGTGATGTTCCAACGTTGATACCGATGAAACTAAGCACCCTGAAATTGGTATCATTGCGCGAACTGCTGTTGAAAAGCAAAGTATAGACATTTGAATTGTCGTTAAAGAGGTTGTAGGAATCAAATTTCGGGAACTTGGTTTTACCCCAGCTGACATCAATATCCTTGTTTCCGGACACCGTTACATAGTGCATCTCATTCGATACAGGCCCAATTGTATCGTGCGTATAAATAAACTTATCAAATGTATCGGTACAGTTGTTTTTATCGGTAACCTGAAGAACAACCTGGCTCAGGAAAATCTTTTTGAAATTATAGCTGGGCGATTTTACCATGGAAGTATCCTTGAATGTATATGGATCTCCGAAATCCCACAACCAGGATTTAATATCCGAGTCGGATGGTAGATTACTTCCCGTAAACTTTATGGCTCCGTTATAACATATACTGTCTTTGTCTACTGTAAACCTCGCTTCAGGCCTGGCAAACGATTTTATAAAAGCAATATTTCTGGCGGTATCTTCGCAATTATTGGTGGCTTTGGCAATTAATACCGGGTTGAAATCTCCGGCTTTATAATTGTGCTTAGGTGCAAAGGAAACAGTGTTATCTATCGTTCCGTTGCCATCGAAATCCCATTTCCATGAAACCCCACCAATGGTCAGGTTCCTGAATACAACTTCCAGTTCGGCGCATCCCGTATCATTATTAACAGAGAACTTGGCATCAGGAGCACGTAGCACTTTAACCGAATCATTCTGATACTGGACAAAACATCCAAACGAATCTATGACAGATAATACCGGTTTGAATTTCTGAAAAGGCAGAGATCTGTCGAAAATTTTATAATCGTGATAATTGAAATTAATTGAATCGAGCACACTACCGTCGCCATATTCCAGGAAAAACCGGTTATAGTATTTACTCTCGTTTATAAATTGTACCCTTAGGGTTTCGCATCCGGTATCATTACTGAGCCGGAATTTCGGAATTGGTCCGATGACTTTGATAAATCCTTTTCTGTCGAGGGTATCGTTACATCCGTAAGCTATGACTACAAGCTTGACGTCACTACCGTCGGGACCGGTGTTCTTTTCGTAAAGATGAGCAAAGGTGCTCAGATTATTAGTTATTGAATCGCCATCACCCAGATACCATCTGTATTCAAGAATTGCAGGGTGTCGTTTAGCGGTTACTCTGGCAATAATGGGTGCACAATAATTCAGAGTATCTCCACTGGTAAATGTTGCCCTGATATCATTGACATATAGTGTATAATAAAAAGTATCGGTACAGTTTCCGTTTCCATAAGCTATCAGTCCCACTCTGAATACACCTTCATTCTTAAAGAGTATACTCGCCTGTTTGGTGGTATTGTTGGGAAGGAAACTCGCACCGCTTCCCGAATCTCTCATAAACCATTTAAATGCAATAGCATCTTTATCTGAGCGGTTGTTGAGCGGCAGCTTTCTGTCTACGCAAGCATAGTTTCCTGGAAAAAATTCCGAAACCACACCCGAAGTCATGGTGTTACTGAAAACCGAATCACTGCAACCGGAAGGATGGATGTATTTGAATTTAAAATAAAAATAACCCGATTTTTTAATGTAGGCTTTGGTTGGATTAAGGGCAGCCTGCCTGATAGCAACTTTATTGGTATCGTATGCATGCGACCATGTATGCGTAATCGGGTCAATGCTGTTGTTAATGTAATTATAATTGTAAGTCAGTTTAGCTGTCAGGGTAGCCGTGAATGGATTACAAACTTTGACAGGGTCGACTAAGGGATCATACTTTGCTCCGCTGACCCTCACCCTTTTTACCAGGGTGAAAGTATCATAACAGGTATTGCGTTTTGAATAACGGCTGTATGAAATGATATATTCGCCAGGCAGCAGCACTGCATTTACAGAATCTCCGACATAGCTGAATTTCTGATTCAGGCTGTCTTTGTGATGAAAGGTAAAACGGTGGTTGTAGTCGGTATAAAAATTGGAATCCTTGTATGTTGCCTTCGCCCTTATTGTTTTTCCGAAACAAACATTTGAATCGTATACGGTAAACTTCGGAATCGGTTTTGAAATGATTATTTTATTCAGGAATGAAATGGAATCCTTGCAACCGAGATTATTGAATACCATCAGTTTCACGGTATACTTACCTGTATCCGGATAACTCACTTTTGGATTTACCTGAGTATCCCTGTGCATTACCGTATTGTTGAGATTGAAAAACGTCCACCTGTATCTGTTTGAAGCCTTACTGGTACCCTGCATGGTGGCATTGCTGAAATCGACCATTTCGGAAGGACATGCAGGACGAGGAAACCATGAGAAGGATGGCTCTATCTTTTTTATGATCAGTGCATTCTTTTTGAAGATGGTGTCCCTGCAACCGTTTGAGCCGTTAACTATCAGACGGGCCGAATAATTACCAAACTGATTGCAGATAAAATTCATCGGATTACTGCTTCCGGTCTGTATACTGTTATTGAGATCGGTGTCGTAATAGAGATCCCACTTAAGGGTTTTGGTAAGTCCTGCATTGAGATACGAAGTATCAAAAGCCTTCAGTGTATCCGGTCTTAAACAACTGTATGCATTCGGAATATTGAACAAAGCCACCGGCCCGTTAACCTGAATATGATTTACATATCTTTTCTCTGAAATACAACCATTGGTTTCGTCGGCTATGTATACCGTAAATGTACCAAAATTATTAAATTTATATTGCCGCCTTGTGGGGGTAATGACGGTGTCTTTATAGAATATAGGATTTACTTCTGCCAGTGGCATGGGACTTCTTGTACCAAGCAGGTTAACCGTCAGATGTTCGTTTGCGCAGATGACAGTTTTCGAAAATGTAGCTGAAATGGGCACACTGTCTGCAAACATCAGAAAACCCGGTTCGCTGTGAGAATAAACACAGCCTTTTTTGGTTGTGAGGGTTAGACTGACATCAAAAGTATCCTTCAGATTATAGACAATATTATTGGGTTCGTAGGCGGATGATGACGCCGGAACTGCACCTCCGGGAAACGACCAGTTCCAGGAAGCGACTGATTGTCCAAGTGTATCGGTGAGATTATCAAACAGTACCGTTTTGGGTATACAGCCCGAAAAAAGATTGGCATCGAAATTTACAGAAATTGAATCGGCGACATAGGCAACGCTGTCGAAAGTGCGTTTACCTTCACAGCCAAAACTGTCCTTCATAAAAATTGTAAAACTTTTATATCCGGAAGGTTTGTGAAATATTGCCCTTAAAGTTTTTGGTCCATCGCTGTAAAGGGTATTATCAACAAGCCAGTCTCGGGAAACCGTATTTGGTGTATTGTCGGTAAGTGTAAAACTATCGTCGTATTTGCAGATAACGGTCCTGTCTATGAGATACTGAGGAATTGGTACTGCTTTACCGATAATGAATCCCGGTTTATTAATTATACAGGTACTTCCGTCTGAATATTTCAGTTTTACCCTGACATTGTAATTTCCCCCGGCTGAATAAAGTTTGGTATAAGTGCTGTCTGAATTGACATACCCGGATCCGAGATCCCATTCGAAAGTGGTTCCGTTGGGAACACTGTGAACGGTAAACCGGACTATCTTTGGCACACAAATTACAGTATCATCAGAAGTTAAATAGGCTGTACCACATTGAGCACTCGAATTAAGATACACGCCGGCAAGAAACAGAAGAAAAAGAATTACCCTAATAAGTTTCATAAACCAATCATTAGCAAAAATACGATTAAATTATGACAAGTCTTCAAAATATTGCTACTTTTGCACAAAATACAAACTACTGCTCTTTATATGTTTAGACAAATCTTTTACCTTATGGTTGCTTCTACCCTTGTTTTTTCTGCTTGCCAGAGCAAATCTTCCGGATCAGATCACTGGAAAGAAGTGTACACGGCAGCCTATACAAATCACGATTATTCGACAGCAATAGTTGCCCTCAATCATCTGATAATCACCGATTCCGTTAACCGTCCTGCCTATTACGATTCACTTTCAGTTTATTACATCAAGAAACAACGCAACTACACTGCCGGTAAAAAGATTGTTGAAAAAGGATTATTACTAAGCCCTGACAATTACAATTTCCTGGAATTTAAAAGTATATTCCTGAGTGCCGAAAATAAACTTGAAGAATCCAGAACTCTGCTTCAAAAGGCTTATAAACTCTCCGGGCTTAAAAAGCATCTTTACATGTATGCCACCACTTATGCCAGCGATAAGAATCTGGATGAGTACAGCAGAATTGTCAATAGTTTTCTGTATGATCCCGCCACCAAGCCGGAAAAAGTTGAAGTGTCAGTTGATGAGAATACATCTCAGCTGGTAGACATCAAAGCGCTTTGTTATATGGATAAGGCGAAGATTGCTACTTCACCTGTTAAGATTCTTTCATACATCGATTCGGCTTTATTTATACAACCGGATTATCAGGAAGCGATTTATTACAAGGAAAAGCTAAAAGGCGGACCGGTTAATTAAAATGTACCGATGAGGGATATTATCTGAATTTATACCCTAGGTTTCCAGCTTACCTCTTCTACTCCCGATTTTAAAGCCACAAACCTGCCTAAGACAAACAGGTAGTCTGACAAACGGTTGATATATACCAGAATTTCTGCATCAAGGACTTCCATTTCATTAAGATGAACAATCAGTCGCTCTGCTCTTCTGCAAACACAACGGGCCACATGACACTGTGCTACCTCGATGCTTCCGGCAGGTAATACAAAAGAACGCAAAGGCGGTAAAACCTCGTTCATCCTGTCAATGCTGTTTTCGAGTAAAACGGAATCCGATGCCTTAAGGTCGGGCAGTACCATTTTGCTGCCGGGAGCAGATGCGAGCAAACTGCCAATGGTAAACAATCTGTCCTGAATTTCAGGAAGTACATTTGTGTTTATTTCATCTGAAACAAAGGAGCGGAGAATGCCTATGTGCGAATTAAGTTCGTCGATGGTGCCGTATGCTTCTATTCTGATGTGGTGTTTTGGTACGCGGTCGCCTCCGATTAAGGATGTTTCACCGCGGTCACCTTTTTTGGTATATATTTTCATTCTCTCTTACTTTAAGCAATTACCTGTCTGTGCTGATCAAATTTTTCATTTAGTTTATCCGACTCC
This sequence comes from uncultured Chitinophaga sp., assembly GCA_964600345.1. Lineage (GTDB taxonomy): Bacteria > Bacteroidota > Bacteroidia > NS11-12g > UBA955 > JABMMZ01. The sequence goes on from CAZRKA010000064.1 coordinate 12,052, forward strand.
ACCAGTCCGTCGCGGAGGCGCACAATGCGCTTGGCATTCATTGCAATATCTTCTTCGTGAGTAACCAGGATAATGGTATTGCCATTGGCGTGAATTTCGCGGAACAACATCATAATCTCAACCGATGTTTTTGTGTCGAGATTACCTGTAGGTTCGTCGGCCAGCAAAATACTGGGGTTATTGACAAGGCCGCGTGCAATGGCCACCCTTTGTCTTTGTCCACCCGACAATTCATTCGGGCGGTGCTTTATCCGGTCTTTAAGTCCTACCTGCACCAGCACTTCTTCTGCCCTGGCCAGTCTTTCCTTTTTGCTTTGTCCGGCGTAAACCAGAGGTAGTGCTACATTCTCAAGTGCGCTCATGCGGGGCAACAGATTAAATGTCTGAAACACAAAACCGATTTCTTTATTTCTGATTTCGGCGAGTTCATTTTCACTCATGCTGCTGACATCGGTGCCATTCAGAATATATTTACCTGCAGTAAATGAATCGAGGCAACCGAGTATATTCATCAGGGTTGATTTTCCGGAACCGGAAGGTCCCATCAGTGCAACATACTCACCGCGGTAAATATCAAGGTCAACATTTCTGAGTGCGTAAACAAGTTCCTGTCCAACCTTATAGACTTTCTGTATACCCCGTATATCAATGAGTTTGTCCATGATTTACTTGTTTTGTTCTATAACTTTCGGCACTCTGAAATAGTCTGAGTCCTTTTTAGGCGCATTAGACAGCATTTGCTCGCGGGTATACAACTGTTCAACTTTGTCCTCACGCACATTATTTACGGTTTCTGTCATGTAAATAAGTGGTTCAATCCCATCGGTGTTAACCTCGTTCAATTTTTCGCACAGATCAAGTATTTTTTCAAGATCGCGGCGAATGGATTCTTTCGAATTGTCATCAAATTCAAGCCTGCAGAGATGTGCAAGCTGTTCTATTTTTTCATCTGTTATTTTCATGCAGAATTTTATTTTTAACCAGTTCGTTTCTGATCAGATTGTAAATATCATTTTTTAAATTATCGGCATCACTAATATTTAGATGATCCGTCTTAATCGGACGATGAACTGTACAGCGCACTATTGAAGGATAGTATTCTGTCTTTTCGTCGGGCAGTATTTTGTAATTATTGATAAAAGTAACCGGAACAATTGGAATTCCTGCTTCTATTGCCATTTTGAATGCTCCGTTTTTAAATTCCTTGAGTTCGGGTGTGCGGCTCCAGATGGTACCTTCAGGAAATATAAGTACGCTGTAACCGTTATCCAGCCTGTCTTTGGCCTGAAGAAATGCTTTATGAGAATCCTTGATGGATTCGCGTTTCACTGCAATATCGACTGTTCTGAAAAAAATACCGAAGAGTGGAATTTTACCCAGTTCCTGTTTGCCGATAAAAGACACTTTTAGCGGAGCAAATAAACCCAGGACAACAATGTCAAAGTATGAAGTGTGATTAGATACAAATATACAGGGCTTGGGAAATTTGTATTTTGTTCTTTTAATCAGCGGGAAAGAGAATGTGAGAATAACAGATGCCCATGCCCATATTTTGCGGAGAAAATTAGCAGCCGGATAAAGGCGTTTATCGGATAGAAAAATTAAAAACAGCGGATAGAAAAGCAGAAAAATTCCCGCAAATACTATGGCAAACCAGATAAAAGCTATTTTACCTAATACCTTTCTCAATTCTTAGCTGTTTTAGCCTTCAGGATGAATGCGATGATAGCGCTCAAGAACAATCCTCTCGCTGCACCAAGATAGAGCTGGTATTTAAATTGTCCGCCAACCGAATAAGATTCTCTTATAGCATTGATATTCTCATCAATCTCTTTGGCGTTCAGCTTTGAAATAAAGTTGCTCTTTTTGAACTGATCTATTTTGAGTTCTGTGAAGGCGAGTATAATATCCGGTCTGAATTGTGAAATATAAGAATAGAACAGAGAGACAGAGGCCGAAATCATGATGCTCAGAAAAAAACCGAGAAAAATTGCCCTTCCCATCACGAATTCTTCCGGTTTTGAATTTTTAAGCGCCTTGAGAAAGAGGTAAATTGCAAGCCCCGGAATGATTAAAAATTCGCCCGCAATGGCAGTCAAGTGCATCCAGAGGTCGGGACGAAAGGCCACCTTGATCATATAAATATAACTAAGAGCCGCAGCAGCACTGCCGAAAGCGAGTCCGTAAATCAATAATTTCTTGCTCATAAAAATGTTTACAAAACTATGACAAAAAAAGCGCTCAACACTTTGTTTTGTCATTTAATTATAGAAAATTTGCATCGTTTATGGAATTGAAAGATATTGTTGCCATTGCCGGTTCGCCGGGTTTATACCATGTGATAGGTCAAAGAAAGAACGGATTAATCGTTGAAGCACTGGACGGGAGCGGTAAAAAAATACCCACTTCGGCCACTACCAAAGTTTCTATCCTTTCAGATATAGCCATGTTTACCATGGAAGGGGAAGAAAGGCTGGCTGCAGTGCTTTTAACCATTCACGACAAAGTAAAAGAAGGTTTGGTTATACCGGACAGAAAATCAGGAGATGATGCATTTCCTCAGTTTCTGGGGAAGGTATTACCCAATTACGACAACGAACGTATTTATCTTTCTGACATGAAAAAGCTTGCCAACTGGTTCAATATTCTCAGTGATAAACTCGATTTTGAAGCGTTGAGAACCTCATTGAAAGAAGAAGCAGATGCTGCGGCAGATGAAGGCAAGGCAGAAACCAAAGCAAAAACAGAATCCAAAGCCAAGATAGAAAAGCCTGTAAAGAACAGCACTCCAAAAGGCGACAGCAAGAGCAAAGGCAAATCTGTCAACACTATCCGTAAAATGGCCTGAGGCGGCAATACAGGTTAATTTCCCTGAACGATAAAAATCGTTTTTTTCGCAACGGCAGTTTCAAATGAAATTAAAAATCGTTAGATTTGCACCTCTTTAAATTTATTTAGAGAAAAAAGGTCGGATGGCCGAGTGGCTAGGCACGGGTCTGCAAAACCCTTTACAGCGGTTCGAATCCGCTTCCGACCTCATCAAAAATAGGATTTCAGCTTTGCTGAAATCCTATTTTTTTGCCCCAAAAACACGTCGAGCTTGCTCGTAAGTGTTTGAGGGGCAAAAAAATAGTTCCTTTTCGCAGAAAAGGAAACTATTTTTGATGAACGGCCCACCCCTTACCGGATCACGCAGTAATCCGCTTCCTTTCATCCTATAAGTTTAAAGCAAACCAATTATTAACTTTCAAAGAAAAGGAAACTATTTTTGATGAACGGCCCACCCCTTACCGGATCACGAAGTAACCCGCTTTTCCAATTACTTTGAATTGTTTTATGTAAATAAGAACCTTAAAATTTAATTTGAATATGCCTAATTGCTACCTGTATCTGATTTCGTTCTTTTGAAAAAAACCAGATGTGAGCAGAATAAAATTATACTGATACTGCTTCCGGCTACCCAGTTGAAATAAAGTATCTCGCTTGTTCGTATAGTATTGATGCTGGAATACAACAATTGATGTGGTTTGGTAATAACATCCCAGGAATTAAAACGCAGGTCGCGGCCCAGATAAATACCGAAACTCGTCAGCAAACATACCAGCAGAATCAGAATAGTAACCATTCGAATATCGAAATACCTGTTTAGCACATGACTGATATCATTGAGAGAAATTAGAGCGGCTACAAAAGCAATAATGGCAAAATACGCCCAGGTCAGGAGATCCAGAATGATATATGTCCTGTCGCCGTCAAAAACATGGATGTAATCTGTCATTATATAGGGGGCATTCGGAAAGAACACAAGCCAGGCTGCTCCAATTATGAGTAAAACAAGTTTTGAGTCCTTTTGTCTCTGCACATGGACTAAAACAGAACTGATCACAAGCGGAACAAGAGCCAGGAACAGGTTCCAGAGCAAAAACATGAAGCGTTTATCTGTAGGCAGCAATTGTCTGAATATAATGATCAGAAATGCTGCTGAACAAAGCATGAAATAAACTGAAAACAGTTTTCTTCTCTCGTAAAGTATATCCAGCAATTTCATGTCTACGAAACTAATTAAGATTCAATTCAAATTGCATGTACTATCGTCGGGAATACCTTAAAATCGACAGAAACAGCCTTAAAGTGGCCCTGATTTAGTTGCAGGATTGGATATCTCAGCGAAAATGACAATCTTTGAGGCATTCATTCAGCTTGAGCATCCCGACTAAAAAGATATATTTTGCTTCCGATTTTCATTTGGGTGTACCCGATGAAACCAGTTCTCTGATAAGGGAAAAACTTGTATGTCAATGGCTTGAACAAATTCGTCACGATGCTGAAGAAATATACCTGGTAGGTGATGTCTTCGATTTCTGGTTCGAATACAAATATGTAGTCCCCAAGGGATTTACCAGACTGCTTGGCAAGCTTGCCGAACTATGCGACAGCGGTATAAAGATTACATTTTTCAAAGGCAATCACGACATGTGGACATTTGGCTATCTCGAGAAAGAGGTCGGTATGAAAGTGATTTCGAACGAACTTGAGACAGAATTGATGGGCCGGAAATTTTATATCCACCACGGAGACGGCCTCGGCCCCGGAGATATCGGTTATAAAATCATCAAAAAAATATTCAGGAGCAAATTGTCCATTTTCTTGTTTGGCATCCTGCATCCCTGGTTTGGCGTCGGACTAGCCCGTTATTTATCGAGAAAAAGCAGAATTAGCAATGGCAACAGCGACAAAACCTATCTGGGAGATGAAAAGGAATTTATCATCAGCCATTGCAAAGACATTTTAAAACAACAACATTTCGATTTTTTTATTTGCGGACACAGACACTACCCTCTGGATATCAGACTTAGCGACACATCCAGGTATATTAATCTGGGCGAATGGGTCAACGATTTTACCTATGCGGTATTTGATGGCACAAATCTTGAACTTAAACCATTCAAGCCATGATACTAAGAAGTCTTTTTGTGTTAATATTATTGCTTTGCAGTATTAATATAAATGCTGAGAATGCATTACCCGACAC
>CAZRKA010000065.1:0-17030 GCA_964600345.1 uncultured Chitinophaga sp.
CTCCATAAACTCCGTGAGCTATTGGAAAAAATACATCGACACTGAGACTGTCTTCAATGTTTGACTTGTATCTTAAAGGTCTGGCATCGAATGGCAATATACAAAGTACTTCATGTTCTGCAGAATTGCCAATTTCTATCCCTTCTGTAAACAAGGACTCCCCTTTAAGATGATACCAAATACCTTCGCGTGATATGCCGATTACAACAATATTGAATTCTGAAGTATCGAGTGCTTTGTAAATATTGCGCGAAGACACTATTGCCACATCGTGCTCAGGAGATTTTCCACCGGTAATGATTGCCACCGTTTTCATAGAGCAAAAATAATCGAATTGCAGTAAGAGCTTTGCCGAAAATATCCACCTGCACAATAAAAAATGTCTCCAATATTGCTATTGAAGACACTTTTCAGGTTAAAACCAGCTTATAATAGTGCGTTATATCTATTTCGGATTTACCAGTATTTTAAGGTTGACCAGTTCAAATCCGGTGTTAATCTGTAAGGTATAAACACCGGGAGCTAAGGTAGTAACTGAAACTGTATTCCCGCCTGACTCAAGTGCATCGGATTGCACGAGTCTGCCATCAAGGGTATAAATACTATAATCTGCCTGCACAGTTTCATTCAGTGTAATGTTAAGTATATCATTAACCGGATTTGGGTATACATTTATTAAAGATCTTCCAATCAAGTCCAAACCTGAAGTATTGCACTGCCCCACTTTTACCCAGCGTGTTTTCTGAGTTTTATTCCCGCTGCCGTCTACAGCCTCATAAACTTCGGTGTATAAGCCAGCCACATTGGGATTGACATTGGAAAAAATCCGGATCAGAGAAACCTGTCCCTGTGAATAGTAATTATCGCTTACTGTTGCTGCCACACTATTATATGGTGTCGAAATCCGGTGGCATACTGTATCTGCTGTATTAAGTGAAATCTGAGGAGGAATACAATCGTCAACTCTATAGACTATATTAAGCACCCTTTTGTTGCCGTTACTGTCTGTGGCCTCGTATTGTACAGGGTAACTTTTTCGTATCATTGTGTTTACGGGTCCGTTGAATCCCCATGTCTTGCTGACTGTTATGCTCGACATATCAGACTGATTGTCGGAAATAATCAGTTTTTCAACCCAAACATTGCCGATTTGTATACATAAAGTGTCGGTCCAGTTTATCTCGATACTGGGCGGTATGGTATCTTTCTGAGCAAAGGCATTGCTTAATAGAAAAAAGGCAGAAAGCATTAATGAGTTTTTTAGAGTAAAGTTTTTCATACTAAATAGGGTTTTGTTATTCAAAGTTAGAAATTCATTCTGTTAATCTGTACATTACAATTGAATCATTGCAATTTCATGATTGAATTGTGACCTTATCATGACAAATTATTCAGAATTATGATAGTTAACAGACAATACTATCAGTATACAGATAATATTTATTGAAGAGACTTAAAGGCAAGGTAAGCCATCAGACCTGCTCCTGTCTCAAATGCGTCTTCGTCAATATCAAATTTATTGGTATGCACTGCAGAAACAATACCTTTTGCTTCATTGCGTGTTCCAAGACGATAGAAACATGCCGGTACTTCCTGACTGTAATAAGCGAAATCTTCGGCTGCCATCCATATATCAAGGGCTTCAACATGCCGGTTTCCCAAATAGGAATTAGCATGTTCCCACAGCATTTCAGTCAGTTTTTCATCATTTTTAAGAAAAGGATATCCATTTTCTATTCTGACTTCAGCATTTGCTCCATACATTTCTGCAGTTGAAACCGCTATTTTTCTGATAAGTTCTTTTGCTTCAGCCCTCCATTTTTCATCCAGAGTGCGCAAGGTTCCTTCAAAACTGACGGCATTAGGAATCACATTTGTTGCACCACCGTCAGAATTAATTTTGCCGAAAGAGAGAACAGTTGGCAATATTGGTTTGGCCTTGCGACTAACAACCTGTTGCAGAGCAACAATAATCTGGGCCGAAATTGCAACCGGATCTATGCATAGGTGCGGCATAGCCCCATGCCCCCCTTTACCGTTCACCGTGATATATATTTCATCCGTACTGGCCATGTACAGTCCTTTTCTGAATCCGACATTTCCGGTATCGATAAAAGGCATCACGTGTTGTCCGATAATGGCATCTACTTTAGGATTTTCCAGAACGCCTTCTTTTATTAAAAGACTGGCACCACCCGGCAACTTTTCTTCTCCCGGCTGAAATATGAGTTTGACATTTCCTTTAAGTTCATCCTTAAGGGTGCATAAAATACTGGCAGCACCCAGCAAAGAAGCTGTGTGTACATCGTGACCGCAGGCATGCATTACACCTGGATTCTTTGAGGTGTATGGTTTATCATTCTTCTCCTGAATTGGCAGAGCGTCGAGGTCGGCCCTCAAAGCGATGGTTTGACCCTCTTTTGCACCTTCTATCATTGCCCATACACCGGTTCCTGAAATTCTGTGAGTTTTGAGTCCTAGTTTTTGCAAATAGTTTTCCACCAAAGCAGCGGTTCTTTCTTCATTGAAAGACAGCTCAGGATGGCTGTGAATATCATGCCTGATAGCGATTAACTCGGATTTTATGTCTCTTGCCAGTGATTTTATTCTTTCTTCCATCTTATTGTGCTTGCATCAATATTTGAATCAATGCTAAAAATTCCTCAAATTTGCACTTTTAAATGAAAGCAATCAACTTATTTGTTCTTAATATTCTCCTTATATGTTTATTTGTTTCCTGCAAGCCTCAGGATCAGCAACAGCACGATCTTGATCCTAGCAGTAAAGCGTATTTTGAGATTAAGAACAATTCAAAGTTCATATTTACAGAAATTTCTGATACCAATATCAGCATAGAATACAATTCGGGCAATTTTAACAACAACAGAGCCAATCCCGATATTGAGAACAGCGAAATCATGTTTTATGAACTTACTGCAGCAGGGCAACCTAAATTTACCGTCAGATGCCAGTCGGGCGGCACACAGTTCAAAGATCAGATAGCATTGGTAACCAATGTCAACGACTCGACAGTGATAGGACCTGTATTCTTCAATCTGGGTGGCACATTTGGTCCGGGACAAAACAGCGGAGACTCTGTTTTCCAATATCCGAACTACACCATTGGATCAACTATATATACTGATGTCATAAGAATTAAAATGCTGAATAATATCAGGTATTACGAAGTATTCTTTGCCAAGAAAATCGGCCTGATTGCCAGAAAAGAAAAATCCGGCAAATTCTATTACGTCAAGCGTTACCGCTTATCCTGAATCCGTTGAATTGCCAGTTTGTAAGCAAATTCTGCCTGATCTTCCTTACTTAATTCAGAATTATCCAGCAAAATAGCATCATCTGCCATTTTAAGCGGACTATTGGCTCTTGCACTGTCTTCCCTGTCTCTGCTGTTTAAATTATTCAATACCTCTTCGAATGAGATATTGACACCTTTGGAAGAAAGTTCCTTATAGCGTCGCATTGCCCTTACTTCCGGTCTTGCGGTCATGAATATTTTCAACTCAGCATCCGGAAATACAACAGTTCCGATGTCCCTGCCATCCATAACCACTCCTTTTTCTTTCCCGATTAGTCTTTGTTGTTCTACCAGATAAGTTCTTACCTCGGCAATTTTACTTACCCGGCTTACAAGTTCACTTACTTCCATTGAACGGATTTGATCTTCCACATCGGCACCATTCAGCAAGGTATGATAAAAATCTCTTTCGGGATTATGCCTGAAGCTTATTTTTAAATCAGGGAGCAAAGACAATACTTTCTTTGTGTCATCTGCATCAACACGTTTATCAATAATGGCAAAAGTTAGCACCCTGTACATTGCTCCAGTATCAATAAAAATATAGTTGAGCCTGCGGGCAAGATTCTTGGCAAGGGTTCCTTTTCCGCAACTGGAAAACCCGTCGATTGCTATGTTGATTTTTTTATCCAAATATCAGGAAGATTGGGCTGTCGAAAACAGTGTCTGTATAAAACTTAATGCGTAATCAACTTCCTCTTTTGTATTGGATTTTCCGAATGAAAATCTCACAGGTGCATGGTCCAGATTCCGGCCTATTGCCCTGATAACATGCGAACCTGCATTGCTTCCTGAACTGCATGCACTTCCTCCGGAAACGGCAATACCGTTCAAATCAAAACTGAAAAGCAGAATGTCGGTGGCCAGCTCAGGTGGAAAAGCAAGACTCAGTACTGTATACAAACTGCTGCCCTCCGGGTCTCCATTGAAACCCACAGCCGGAAAACGTTCTTTTACCCTTTCTATCATGTAATTTCGAAGGGATGTAATATGAGAACTTTTCTTGTCGATATCCCTGTATGAAATCTCCATGGCTTTGGCCAGTCCTACAATACCGTATACATTTTCAGTTCCCGCTCTCATATCCCTCTCCTGAGAACCTCCGGTTATTAAAGGTTTAATTCTGTTTTTCTTATTGTGATATAAGAATCCGACGCCTTTCGGACCATTAAATTTATGTGCGGCACCAACAGCAAAATCCAGATCAGTTTTTTGAAAATCGAATTTGTAATGTGCCATAGACTGAACAGTATCACTGTGAAACAATGCGCCATTGATTCGGCATAATGCACTTACGGCATTTAAGTCAAGCAGATTGCCTACTTCGTTGTTTCCATGCATCAAACTAACCAATACATTGGTATTTGCCTTTATGAGTTCCTCGAGGTGGTTTAAATCAATATGGCCATTGGGAAGCAGATTTACGAAATGCAGTTTAACTTTACCTGCAGCGGCCAGTTCTTCGGCAGTATGCAGAACTGCGTGATGTTCTATGGCTGAGGTAATGATGTTTTTAACCCCAAGTGTGTCTGCACTGCAGCGCAGGGCCATGTTATCGGCTTCCGTTCCTCCTGAAGTGAAAATTATTTCGCCGGGTGATACATTCAGCAGATTGGCAATAGTTTTACGGCTAGTTTCCAGATGAGCTTTAACTTTTCTGCCGTATGAATGAGATGAGGAAGGATTGCCGAAATCATCTCTCAGCACAGGCAGCATGGCTTCAAAAACCTCTTTATCCAGAGGTGTTGTGGCAGCATGGTCGAAATACACTTTCATATTTTATAATTTTTGATAGTGACAACAATAACCCAGTATTTTATAAAGCAATTTTGCAAGATTGAATTGAGTGAGTATCTCACCCTCCTTTGGTGCACATTCAACAATATCAAATCCGATAATTTGTTTTTTTTCTGCCACCAGTTTCAGGAATTTAAGTCCCTGATGCCAGAGCAAACCACCCGGTTCGGCTGTTCCTACAGCGGGCATTACCGACGGGTCAAATCCATCTGCATCTATGGTGATATAAACCTTGTCTTCCATCCCGGATATACAATCAAGCATCCACTGGTCGCCATCCTGTATCATATGAGCGTACCAGGTATTGATTAAAGGTGAGGATTGTATGAGATCGTATTCTTCTTTGCACTGAGCCCTGATTCCAACCTGACAAACAGGTAAACCCAGTTCGTGTATCCTGGCAAGCACACTGGCATGCGAGTATGGATTATCGTGATAAGCCATTCTGAGATCACTGTGGGCATCGATTTGCAGGACTGTGAATTTTTCGTGTTTTGCTTTAAATGCTTTTACAAATCCAAGACTGACCGTGTGTTCTGCCCCAAGCGAAACAACAAATTTATCATTGTTGAGGTGCATCGAAGTTTCTTTCTCAATCAGGTCAATTGCATCTTTATCTACTTTTCCTGTAAAATCCATCGGGTCGAGGGTTGCAATTCCTGTTTTTTTATAAGCTTCCTGAGCTGTTTCTTCATCAAAGAATTCAACATAGTGACTGGCTTCAATAATGGCCTGAGGCCCCAGATTACTTCCCTGAAGATAAGAAGAAGTGTATTCGTATGGTGCTGATTGAATGACTACCTTACTGGTAGAGTATTCGAATAGAGCAGAATCTGTAATACCCAGAAAATTCTGTTCCGTGCCTAATGATTTTATCAAAAGAATTAAAGTTTAGATGATATAATTATCAGATTGCCATTTCAGAATTATAAAAATCCGGCAAAGGCAATTCATTTGTTTATTTTACTCTTTCCACATACTGAATTGTACGCAGATCAATTTTAATCTTGTCGCCGTTATCTACAAAAAGCGGCACCATGATCTGGGCTCCACCTTCTACAGTAGCCGGTTTAAGGGTATTGGTTGCAGTATCTCCTCTAACACCTGGTTCAGTGTAAATAACTTCCAGTTCGACATGCGTAGGAGGTTGGGCGCCTATCGGGCTGTCACCTTCTTCAAAAGTTACAAGCACCGTCATTCCTTCGGTCATAAAAGGTGCAGCATCTCCAAAAAAAGCAAGCGGAATACTGTATTGCTCAAAGCTTTCGTTGTCCATGCAAACGAGGGCATCACCTTCCTTGTATAAATATGAAAGCTCTCTTACTTCAACTCTTATTATATCTACCTTTTCGCCGGGGTTGAATCTGTATTCAACAGATTTTCCTGTTTTGGCGTTTTTCATTTTGCCCTGATAGAATGCCCTTAGATTACCGGGCGTGCGGTGAATGTATTCCACGATTTGTACCAATTCACCGTTATGACGGATGTATTGGCCAACTGATAAATCTGATGCTGTTGCCATATGATATTAAATTGCGAAATTATAACGAATTCGCTGCATTACCAAACTATGAAAACACGCCCAAAAATTAAAATACCGGCTATGGTAATTTTTAATCTTCCGATAAATCACTTAGGTGTATCAAGCGGGGGCAAACTCTGCAGATACAGGAAAATTGCAGTCAGGTCTTCATCACTTAATCCGGCAAAGGCAGAATAAGGCATATATTTAGGATGAAGTTTTTTACCTTCCGGGGTAGTACCGGTTTTAATGGTAGTTATAAACTGGTCTTTATTCCAGTGTTTGAGATTGCCTTTCGAGGTTAAGTTTGGCACCGGCGGAGAATTGGGATCCGGGTGTTTACCTCCGTTTAATTGTTCTCCATGACAGGACTTACAGCCGGAAATATTGAGCAGATATTGTCCGTATTCCGCATTTGCTCCGGGCGCAGGAGCTGAGCCAACAGGCTTGCTGTGATCAAGTACAGAAGCACTGTGCATTTCTCCAAAGGCATTCATGGCCATTAGAATTTTTCCCATTGTAGTCAGGTTGTTTTTCCCCGTTACATTGTCGACCGGTTCAATTTGTTTTAGATAAGCTATTAAAGAGGCAATATCTTCCTTGCTCATGTAATAATAATCTTTGGCAGGCATAACCAGCAAACCATCTCCATTAGGACGCACTCCATGTCTGACAGACTGAATCCAGTCTTTGTCCGTATAATAGGAAACCGCACTTCCCTTTCCGCGAGTCAGATTTGGGGCATACAAAACCCCCAGTTTAGGATCGTTGAAAAAAGCAAACCCTTCCAGTTTCTTTCCGTGGCAGTCTGTACACAGCATGGCGAACTTTGCGCCTTTGGCAATGTTTAATGAATCGCCCGGAATGGCGAAAACAGGCGGGTCGATGTTGAATTTTTTTGCAAGAATTTTATCAGCCTTTTTAAGCAGATAAAATCCGGTGCCCAGAATTGCAAGGACAAGTACGAGCAGTATAATTCCAATCCATTTTAATACTTTTTTCATGTGTTTATTTGTTTTTTCTTCACGAATGTAAATAAATGAATGACTCTTGCAATAAAAAAATGACACAAATCAATACTTCATTTTTAATCAATTGAAATATAGGCTTTTAAACTTGTGTAGAATTACAGCACCCTTAATTAAAATTGAGAAAATTCCGGAATCAAGGCTAAAAAACCGCTATAAAAGCTATGAAATTTTTGCGGTTTTGACCAAAAAAGCAGATTGAAGGATGTTTATATAAATCACAGATAGAATTGAAAAACAATTTACCATCCGCATATTGTATATGGATTAAAGTTTCCCAATTATACCATTTATACATGGTGGTATAAATAAAGACAGAATCAGACCGGAATTCAGGAATCCAGTATTTGCATTCTGCTATTGAATTCAGTTTGCCACTTATCTTTTCAGGATTCAATTCAGTTTCAACTATTTTGTAAGCGGGAAATTTATATTGTCTGAAAGTGTAAAGAATGGCTGCGATGATTCCACTATTAAGAAATTTCTCAAATAACAATCTTTCATTTTACTCTGGCAAATCCGACATTATAAGATAAAGAGCAATACCAATGCACACAGATACGTGCAAAAAAAACATAAGAAAAGCTGGTTTTAATTGACCATCATCTGTTTTCCTTTTGCATTATTTCAAAAGTCAGTGATTTTTAAAACTCTTTAAGCCATTGCTTTGCCTTATCGTAATCAGTAAAAAAGCGTGTCGGGTAAGAATCTTTAATAAAACGGGAGTAAAAATTTATAATCATCTTCTGGTAAAGAGAATGCACAATGATAGCTTCAGCGATAACCTGATCTTTGATTCTGATACTTTGTTCGTGTCCAAAAAGTCTGGCTTCTTTGGAAATGACAGTATTTTTACCTGTAACCACCAGTTTTTTAAGACGTTTGCCAGCGGTAAATTCGCCAAGGTGTTTATATCCGACTTTAAGGTCGTCCAACTCTATCTGTGCCTTGTCATTAAAAACAATTTCCACAGTACTGTCATCAAGCATCTGTATGGATTTAATCACATTATTCGCCGTTTCGAACATATTTTAAAGTGCCAAGATAGTTAAAGATATAAAGTTAAACAATGACGTTCAGCATTTGTTTTATTAATTATATCTTTAATATACGCAATAATCTTGCCTAAAAAAAACAGCCCGTACATTACTGCACGGACTGTTATTATAATATACAATAAACTTAGTTTGCGCTTGCTACTTCGCCTTCTTCTTTAGAAGCCATAAGTCTTTCGAATTCTTCCTTGCTTCCAACAACCAGATTGTCGTAGCTTCTCATACCTGTACCGGCAGGAATCAGGTGACCAACGATCACATTTTCCTTCAGTCCGCGCATGTAATCTACTTTACCGGCGATGGCAGCTTCGTTAAGAACTTTTGTAGTTTCCTGGAATGATGCAGCACTCATAAAGCTTCTGGTGGCAAGTGATGCTCTGGTAATACCCTGAAGAACTGCATCAGCTGTTGCTGTAACTGCATCTCTTACCAATACCTGAGTTTTGTCCTGGCGTTTAAGTGAGCTGTTTTCTTCTCTCAGTTCACGCAATGATACTATCTGACCAACTTTAAGTTTTTCAGATTCACCGCTGTCGATAACTACCTTTCTGTCAAAGATCCAGTCGTTTTCTTCAAACAATTCCCATTTCTCCACGATTTCATTTTCGAGGAACTGGGTATCGCCAGGTTGTTCAACGATCATTTTTTGCATCATCTGTCTTACGATGATTTCGATATGTTTATCGTTGATTTTTACACCCTGAAGGCGATATACTTCCTGAATACCATTGAGGATATAACGCTGAACTGCTGTTGGTCCCTGAATTCTGAGAATATCCTGAGGAGTAATTGCACCGTCAGAAAGCGGAGCACCTGCTTTGATATAGTCGTTGTCCTGAACAAAGATATGTTTAGACAGCGGAATCATATAGTGCTTTTGTTCTCCGTCTTTACTGCTTACAGTAATCTCTCTGTTTCCGCGTTTTATTCCACCATAGCTGACAACACCGTCTATTTCAGAAACTGTTGCAGGATTTGATGGATTCCTTGCCTCGAACAACTCGGTTACACGTGGCAGACCACCTGTGATATCCCTTGTTCCACGGGCTGATCTCGGAATTTTTGCAATGATATCACCTGCGCTGATTGATTTACCGTCTTCAACGGAAATGTGTGCACCAACCGGCAGATTTATCTCTTTAAGAACGGTTTTATCTTTTCCGATGATCTTGATCGAAGGCGACTTGGTTTTATCTTTAGTTTCAATGATAACTTTCTCACCGTAACCTGTTACTTCGTCATTTTCTTCCCTGAAGGTAATACCATCAATGATGTTTTCGTATTGAATTTTACCGGCAAGATCAGAAAGGATTACCGCGTTATATGGATCCCATGCGCATATTAAATCGCCTTTTTTGACTTTGTCACCTTCTTTAAGATATACAAATGAACCATAAGGAACTACGAAAGTGATCAGAATATTTTTGGTTTTAGGCTCGAGTATTCTCAACTCAGCGCTACGGCTTAAGTTAAGTTCTACTTTCTGCGCTTCGCCTGTTCCTTCATCCACTTTCTGGGTTGTAACAGTTTTCAGTTCATCAAAGCTAACGATACCGTCAAACCTTGATACAATCTGAGATTCTGCGGCAATACTGCTCGCAGTACCACCCACGTGGAAGGTACGGAGTGTAAGCTGAGTTCCGGGCTCACCGATGGATTGTGCTGCAATTACACCTACCGCTTCACCAATCTGTACCATTCGGCCGTTGGTAAGGTTTCTGCCGTAACATTTTGCACAAACACCGTTTCTGGTTTCGCAGGTTAGCACCGAGCGGATTTCCATTTCTTCAATTCCGGCATTCTCAATAGCTCTCGCAACTTCTTCGGTGATTTCTGCACCTGCATTGACGATAAGTTCACCTGTTTCAGGGTGGTAAGTATCGTATAAACCGGTACGTCCAAGTATCCTTTCATAAAGGCTCTCAACAACGTCATCATTGTCTTTAAGTGCTGAAAGGGAAAGACCTCTGAGTGTATCGCAATCTTTTTCTGTGATAATAACATCCTGAGCAACGTCGTGCAGCCTTCTGGTCAGATAACCGGCGTCGGCAGTTTTCAGAGCCGTATCGGCCAGACCTTTACGGGCACCGTGCGTAGAAATGAAGTACTCGAGTACCGACAAACCTTCCTTGAAATTGGATAGAATCGGATTTTCGATAATCTCGCCAACACCACCACCAATGTTTTTCTGTGGTTTAGCCATCAGACCCCTCATTCCGCCGAGCTGACGAATCTGCTCTTTAGAACCCCTTGCACCTGAATCAAGCATCATATAGATAGGATTGAAGCCCTGATCATTTTCTGCAAGCTCTTTCAGAAGTATTTCACCAACCTGTGAGTTGATACGTGTCCAGATATCGATAACCTGGTTATATCTCTCGTTATTTGTAATAAATCCGTTTTCGTAGTTGAATTTAATTTCGTCTACTTCGGCTCTTGCTTTGTCTATCAGTTTTTCTTTTGCATCAGGAATCTGTACATAGTTAAGGTTAAATGACAGTCCGCCCTTGAATGCATAGTGGAAACCGAGATCCTTGATATCATCCAGGAATCTTGAAGTACGGGCTACCCCAACTTCTTTAACAAAATTGCTGATGATATCCCTTAGTGATTTTTTAGTAAGCAACTGGTTGATATAACCTACCCCTTCCGGTACAACCTGGTTGAATATTACTCTTCCAACGGTTGTTTCAATCAGTTTATAAACCAGCTCGCCTTTTTCGTCTTTGTCTTTCAGTCTGCACTTGATGTACGAATGCAGATCAGCTTTACCTTCGTTATAGGCGATAATAACCTCTTCGGGTGAATAGAAAGTGATACCCTCACCTTTCACTACTTTTTCCGGAGTTGATTTCCTGCCTTTGGTGATGTAGTAAAGTCCAAGTACCATGTCCTGAGAAGGAACGGTAATTGGAGAACCATTGGCCGGGTTGAGGATATTGTGCGGTGCAAGCATCAGCAACTGAGCTTCAAGAATTGCAGCGTTTCCAAGCGGAACGTGAACAGCCATCTGGTCACCGTCAAAGTCGGCGTTGAAACCTGTACAGGTCAACGGGTGTAACTGAATTGCTTTTCCTTCAATCAGTTTTGGCTGGAAGGCCTGTATACCCAACCTGTGGAGTGTAGGAGCACGGTTTAGGAGAACCGGATGCCCTTTCAGGATATTTTCCAGTATTTCCCAGATTACAGGTTCTTTCTTATCTACTATTTTCTTGGCTGATTTTACCGTTTTAACAACGCCTCTTTCGATAAGCTTACGGATGATAAACGGCTTGAACAATTCTGCAGCCATAGCTTTCGGCAGTCCGCATTCGCTTAGTTTAAGCTTTGGTCCTACCACAATTACTGAACGGCCTGAATAATCGACACGTTTACCAAGGAGATTGAGACGGAAACGACCTTGTTTTCCTTTAAGCATATCGCTCAAAGACTTTAATGGTCTGTTGCCATCAGATTTAACGGCACTTGATCTTCTGGTATTGTCGAGCAAAGAGTCTACAGATTCCTGCAGCATCCTTTTTTCGTTTCTGAGAATTACTTCAGGAGCTTTAATCTCCATCAGACGTTTCAGACGGTTGTTTCTGATAATTACCCTGCGGTACAAATCGTTCAGGTCGGATGTTGCAAAACGGCCGCCTTCCAGTGGTACAAGCGGACGAAGTTCCGGTGGAATAACAGGAAGCATTTTCATGATCATCCATTCCGGACGATTGATATTACCTTCTCTGTTAGCTGACCTAAAGCTTTCAATAACTTTCAGTCTTTTCAGAGCTTCTGCTTTACGTTGTTGTGAAGTTTCGGTTGCAGCCTGATTTCTCAAACTGTAGCTTAACCCATCAAGGTCTATATTAGTCAGCAATTCCCATAGTGCCTCGGCGCCCATTTTGGCTACGAATTTTTTAGGATCCGCATCATCTAGGTACTGGTTTTCTTTTGGAAGTTTATCCAGAATATCGAGATATTCTTCTTCTGAAAGCAGATCAAGTCTGTTAATTCCTTCGTATTCACCACTCTGGATAACAATGTATCTTTCGTAGTAAACAACGAGGTCAAGTTTTTTACTGCTTAATCCCAGGAGATAACCTATTTTGTTTGGAAGAGAACGGAAGTACCAGATGTGAGCCACCGGCACCACCAGGTTGATGTGTCCCATTCTTTCTCTTCTGACTTTCTTCTCGGTAACCTCCACACCACATCTGTCACATACAATACCTTTGTAGCGTATGCGTTTGTATTTACCGCAATGACATTCATAATCCTTGATAGGACCGAATATCCTTTCGCAGAACAAACCGCCCATTTCAGGCTTATAACTGCGGTAGTTAATAGTCTCCGGCTTGATTACTTCTCCGAAAGATTTTTGAAGAATGCTTTCTGGTGAAGCAAGTCCAATACGGATCTTGGTGAAGTTACTTTTTATCTTTTGATTTTTTTTAATCGTTGACATTTTTAATGCAATGCTTTTTTAAATGATTGTTGATTTTCCTTATTCTTCGAAAGTCATTTCAATTCCAAGACCTCTGAGTTCGTGTATCAGAACGTTGAACGATTCCGGAATACCTACCTGTGTGATGTTATCGCCTTTGACAATAGCCTCGTATGTTTTGGCTCTTCCCATGATATCATCAGATTTGATGGTTAGAATTTCTCTGAGAATGTTGGCTGCACCGAATGCTTCAAGTGCCCATACCTCCATCTCACCAAAACGCTGACCACCGAACTGAGCTTTACCACCAAGCGGCTGCTGGGTAATCATCGAATATGGTCCGATTGAACGCGCGTGCATCTTATCGTCTACCATGTGGCCGAGTTTCAGCATGTAAATAATACCCACTGTAGTTGGCTGGTGGAATCTTTCGCCGGTCAGACCGTCGTAAAGGTAAACCTGTCCGTTTTTAGGTATTTTGGCTTCTTTGGTGTATGCATCTATCTGATCGGGAGATGCTCCGTCAAAAATCGGAGTTGCGAATTTGAGACCCAGCTCTTTTCCGGCCCAGCCCAGAACAGTTTCATAAATCTGTCCAAGGTTCATCCTTGAAGGCACACCCAGCGGATTAAGAACGATATCAACCGGTGTTCCATCCTCAAGGAATGGCATATCTTCGGCACGAACAATACGCGCTACAATACCTTTGTTACCGTGTCTTCCCGCCATTTTATCACCAACTTTAAGTTTACGTTTCTGTGCTACGTATACTTTAGCCATTTTCAGAATTCCTGTTGGCAATTCGTCACCTACAGTTATTGCATAATATTCGCGTCTGAAAGCTGCATAAATTTCAGTAATCTGAGATTTGTAGTTTTTCAGAATCTTATTTACCTGGATATTTTTATCGTTATCGGATGTCCAGTTAGCAAAATTAACATTATCGTAATCTACAGATGAAAGGTTTTTCAGTGTGAATTTAGTACCTTTAGGAATCATGTCATCACCATAAACAGCCTTAACACCGGCAGAGGTTTTACCATTGAGAACCTTAAACAGTTTCTGAACCAGGATTTCGGTTACTTTTTCCTTGTTCTTTTTGTATTCGGTTTCATTTTTGGCAAGTTTTGCTTTCTCGTCAGTTTTGGCGCCTTTCTCTTTTTTGGTTTTTGTAAACAGTTTTTTATCGATTACAATACCTTCAGTTGAGGGTGGTGCCTTAAGCGAAGCATCTTTCACATCACCTGCTTTGTCTCCGAAGATCGCTCTGAGAAGTTTTTCTTCCGGTGATGGTTCAGTTTCACCTTTAGGTGTGATCTTACCAATAATGATATCACCTTCCTTAAGTTCTGCTCCGATTCTGATCAGTCCGTTCTCGTCGAGGTTACGGGTAGCTTCCTCGCTTACGTTTGGAATATCGTTGGTCAGTTCTTCCTCACCGCGTTTGGTATCTCTGACTTCAAGTTCAAATTCGTCAACGTGGATTGATGTATACCAGTCGTCGCTAACTACTTTTTCAGAAATAACAATCGCATCCTCGAAGTTATATCCCTGCCATGGCATGAATGCCACTTTAAGGTTTCTTCCGATTGCGAGTTCTCCGTCCTGGGTAGCATAACCTTCACACAATACTTCGCCTTTGCTAACCCTTTGTCCTTTTCTGACAATTGGTTTAAGGTTAATACATGTACTTTGGTTTGTTCTCAGGAACTTGGTGAGAGTATAGGTTTTAACGTTGCTGGCAAAATTTTCCAGTTCGTCTTCTGCTGTGTAATCGTAACGGATTTTAATCTCATTGGCGTCAACATAATCAACTACGCCATCCCCTTCAGCCATTACAAGTGCTCTTGAATCTCTTGCTACTCTTTCTTCGAGACCTGTTCCAACGATTGGAGCTTCAGGTCTGAGCAAAGGCACAGCCTGACGTTGCATATTCGAACCCATCAGAGCCCTGTTGGCATCGTCGTGTTCGAGGAAAGGAATGAGTGATGCAGCTATTGATACAATCTGATTCGGTGCAACGTCCATGAAGTTTAGCTTTTCGGCTTCTACCAGTGGGAAGTCACCTTCGAATCTGGCTTTAATTTCTTTGGAATTGAATTCACCTTTTTCGTTGATATCGATATTACACTGAGCGATAATTTTACCGTCTTCTTCTTCTGCACTTAAATAAACTACAGGCTTATTGAAATTAACTTTACCGTTCTCAACGGGTCTGTATGGTGTCTCAATAAAGCCCATGCTGTTGATTTTAGCATGAACACAGAGAGAAGAAATCAAACCGATATTCGGTCCCTCAGGAGTTTCGATTGTACAAAGACGTCCGTAGTGTGTATAGTGAACGTCACGAACCTCAAAACCGGCTCTTTCACGGGAAAGACCACCGGGTCCAAGGGCAGACATTCTTCTTTTGTGAGTTATTTCAGCAAGCGGATTCGTTTGATCCATGAACTGAGATAACTGATTGGTACCGAAGAACGAATTGATTACAGAAGAGAGTGAACGCGCGTTGATAAGGTCGGTTGGTGTGAAAACCTCATTATCGCGAATGTTCATTTTCTCGCGTATAGTTCTGGCCATACGGGCAAGACCAACACCGAACTGGGCATAAAGCTGTTCGCCAACTGTTCTTACACGTCTGTTGCTGAGGTGGTCAATATCGTCTACCTCAGAACGGCTGTTACTCAATTCAATCAGGTAAGTGATGATTTTGATGATGTCTTCGTTGGTAAGCACTTTAACATCCATAGATGTGCTTAAGTTCAGTTTCTTGTTGATTCTGTAACGTCCAACTTCACCAAGATCATATCTTTTATCGGAGAAAAACAATCTCTCGATGATACCGCGGGCGGTTTCCTCATCGGGTGGATCAGTGTTTCTGAGCTGTCTGTAGATATGCTCTACTGCTTCTTTACCATTGTTAGAGGTATCTTTCTGCAGTGTATTGTATATAATGGTAAAATCGTTTTTACCTTCTTCTTCTTTATTGAGAATAATGGTTTTAACACCGGCTTCAACGATTTCGTCAATATGTGCAGCTTCCAGTATGGTATCGCGTTCTATAATGACTTCGTTTCTTTCAATTGACACAACCTCACCGGTATCTTCGTCAACGAAATCTTCAACCCAGGTACGCAATACCCTTGCTGAAAGTTTTCTGCCGACAAATTTCTTAAGTCCGGTTTTAGAAACCTTAACTTCTTCGGCAAGTCCGAAAATATTAAGGATATCTTTATCAGATTCGAAACCGATAGCTCTTAAAAGCGTAGTAACCGGGAATTTCTTTTTACGGTCGATATAGGCATACATGACGTTGTTGACGTCAGTTGCAAATTCTATCCATGAACCTTTGAACGGAATAACACGGGCAGAATACAATTTAGTTCCATTGGTGTGGTACGATTGACCGAAGAATACACCCGGTGAACGGTGTAACTGCGATACTATAACCCTTTCAGCACCGTTGATGACGAAAGTTCCGCCGGGTGTCATGTAAGGGATGGTACCAAGATATACGTCTTGAACGATGGTTTCAAAATCTTCGTGTTCAGGATCGTTACAGGACAGTTTCAGTTTTGCTTTCAGCGGAACTGAATAAGTGAGTCCTCTTTCTATGCACTCCTGAATGGAGTACCTTGGCGGGTCAACAAAATAGTCTAAAAACTCTAGATTAAATATGTTTCTGGTATCATTTATAGGAAAGTTTTCCTGAAACACCTTGAAGAGTCCTTCGTCGGTTCTTTTATCAACGTGGGTTTCCAGCTGAAAGAACTCTTTAAAGGATTGCAATTGCACGTCAAGGAAATCAGGGTAATCAATTACTTTATCGACAGATGCGAAATTGATTCTTTTTGGTTGTTTTACTTTTGTTGCCAATTTTGTAAAA
>CAZRKA010000066.1:0-17024 GCA_964600345.1 uncultured Chitinophaga sp.
CGTGAAAATTTCAAACTAAATAGCCGGCTTTTTTAATGTTAAATGCAAACAGAAGGATAAATTCTTTACGATAATCAATAATCCGGTACTGCCCTTTTTGCAGAAAGCCTCAATTCCCGACTTTTTTAAATCTCACATACGGCTGATTTAAGGTTTCATCATACGAAGCCGGCCTGCTGCCCTGTCAATCAGTTTCAGCCCTTCTTGTTGCCTCTCTAGTTTTGTCTCATCAATTATCGGAATTATGAATACTGTATTTACACTCGCCGTACTTTTCACCATTCTGCTGATGCTGATAGCCGAACTGATCTACAGCCGGCGCAAGGGCATCAATCTATACAACAGAAAGGACACGCTCAGCAACATCAAAGTCGGTATCGTTTCTCTTTCGGTCAACATGGCCTCAAAACTTATTTTCCTGCTGGCACTCAAACTGATGTATACTTTCCGTTTCATGAACCCCGAAAACAGCTTGCTCAATTGTTGCCTTTGTCTGCTGGCCGCCGACTTTTCCTATTACTGGTATCACAGGGCTTGTCACGGCATTAACTGGCTGTGGCTGACCCACTGCGTACACCACTCTTCCGAACATCTCAATATTTCGACTTCCTTCAGACAATCCATGATGACCCATCTCAGCGGACATTTTGTATTCTGGCTCTGGATACCGTTACTGGGTTTTTCCCCCGAAACCATTATGCTCTGCCACTTATTTATCTATTCTATGCAAGGTCACCTTCATACCGAACTTATTAAAAAACTGCCGCCCTTTGTCGAATACATCTTCAATACGCCTTCTCATCACCGCGTGCACCACGGCAGCAATCCGCAGTATATAGACCGCAACCACGGCGGACTATTCATCATCTGGGACCGGCTTTTCTCTACCTTTACTCCCGAAAATGAAAAACCGGTTTACGGACTCAGCGAAAAACCCGAACTCAATACCACCGCCGACATCATGTTTCACGAATGGAATCGCTTCTTCAGAAACCTCAGAAATTCAGAATCACCACTCGAGACATGGAATTACATTTTCGGCAAACCGGGATGGCATAAATCAAATGTCAAGTCCGGGAACATAAGTTCCATTCATTTTGTTAACAGGTGTCTCAGTGTCCTGATGAAAAAGTTCCGGTATAAATTTGCCGCTTTAATTCTCTTTTGCCTTATTGTATTTGATGGTGAAGCCGGAGCTTATGTAATTTGCAATGATACTGCCCTTCAACAGTGCGCAGACAGTTCAACTACCTTTGTCCTCGTCTGCAAATCAAAAAAGAAAAAAGAAAAAATTTACGTCTTTTCGGAGGGCCGAAAAATCATTGTCATCGATTCGTCGGGCAATAAACACAAGGGACGCATTCATTTAATCAACAGACATTGTTTTCAAATCTATAAAAACAAAAAATGGAGTGACACCCTTTCCCTTTCTGAAATATCAAAAATCAAAATCAAGAAGCCGCGCTGGAAAATCATGTCTGCTTTCGTTTTTACATTGAGCCTGCCCTTAAAATTTATTACCTACGAGCAATTTACCTTGAGGTCCAACTTTCTTGGAGATCGTCCGCCGCTCTTTTTCCTGTTAAATGCTTTGGCAGTAGATGCTTGCGCTATCTTATTACTCAGAGGCAGAACCCTGCGTTCGGATGATTACGAGTTTATCATTTTGTCTGATTAAGGGATTTTTAAGATTGAACAAATGATTATTGAACAACTGATAAATTGATTATTGAACAACTGATTATTGAACAACTGATAAACTGATAAATTGATTACTGAATAAACGGTTACAGAGAATGTACTATCAATTTATCAATTACCGATTTATCAATTTATCAATTTATATTTGCCTTATGGGATACGAACTGCACATTGTGCGTCGCAATGACTACGACGATTTTGAAGAGGAAAGCAATATCACAGAAGCCGAATGGAAAGCCGTGGTGGAAGCTGACCCCGAGCTGAGCTGGGAAGGGCATATAAACGAACAGAAATACAGATACTGTTATTGGATGGCATATCCTGACCTTGACAAAGACAATGCACCATGGTTCGATTATTTCAGAGGCAGTATCAGCACCAAATGGACCGAATACCCGTGCATGCGCAAAATGATACGAATGGCAGAGGCTTTGAATGCCAGAGTGGAAGGCGACGAAGGTGAAGTTTACACCAACGAATACGTTGACGAACTTGAAAATAAATACCCGCGGAAACAAGAGGCAGTCAAAGCTAAAAAACCATTCTGGAAATTCTGGTGAATTTAATATAGTGAAATTGATTGTAGATCAATTGAGACTATCAGTTATCAGTAATCAGTAATCAGTAATCAATTCATAATTATAACTTCTACCTGAAATTATTTTAAACCAAAGCTATCTCAACAATTCAAGCACTCCTTCCAGTTCGTGCAGAACCCGGTAGACATCTCTTATTTCTGCTATATAAATATATACACCTTGCTGGCAATCCCCTCCGGTCCAGTATTTGCCGGCATCATCGGAATCAAATACCAGTTCGCCCCATCTGTTGAATATCTTTATACTGTATTCGGATACAAAACTCAACTGAGCTTCATTCAGGCCGAATTTCTCGTTAAGTCCATTGCCATCAGGTGAAAAAACATTCGGGAAATAAAACCTGATCTGAGGGTAAACCGGAAATATCTGATAAGTGCTGTCAAAACATTTGTCCTGATTGGATACAATAAGGCTTACTCTCGCTGATCCGGTGTCAGTAAACGAGTAATCAGGCTGATCATGCATGGATGTATCTCCATTATTAAAATCCCAGTAAGCGTTCGTGTAATTGGTTGAAAGGTTGATGAATTTAAATGCAATTCCGGCTGACCCTGATCCAAAATGAACATATTGAAAAACTGCCCTTGGTTTGGCCAGAATATCGATGGAAATTGAATCAAGTCCCTCACAATTATTTTCTGAACTTACCTTAAGTGCGACCTTGTAATTACCGGTGCCGGGAAATTTCCTGAGTAAAATGCTGTCATTGTCCGATACCGGATTGCGGTCTACAAACCATTCGTATTTGTATATGCCTGAATCACTTTTTATTCCGGAATTAATTTCTGTAATATCCCCAAAACAAAAGCCTGTTGCACTTAGCCTTGGGATAGGCTTGCGGTAAACTGTCATTTCTGCACTGTCGTTTTGAATGCTGCAATAATCTTCAAGTACAACACGGATATTCATTTTTTCGCCTGAGACGGTATTGATGCTTTGTCCCTGACCCAGAAATTTGGCTGCCTGATACCAGTTGAATTTATACCTGCCGGTTTTACCTCCTTCACCGCTTGCAAATAAGTTTACATCCTGACCGGTACAGGTGTCGGAGGCAATCATGCTGACCTTTAACGGTTCGAGAAATACTGAATTAATATCTATTGTATCGTTATCGGAACAATTATCTGAAGCAATCAGTTTCCCTGCAATATCATTGCTTCCGTTGTTCACCATCAATATAGAATCACCATTTCCAAGCAATATATTGCTGCTGCTTATCCAGTGGAAATTTAAAAGCCCGTTGCCGCCGGTAGCAGAGGCTTCAAACAAAGCACTCCTGCCAAAACAAATGGAATCGACAAATTTAACCGATGCGCTAATTGCAGAGAGTTCGTTGATATTAACCCTGATTGAATCTTCAGGAATACTGCAGTTGTCTCCCGCTATCAGATAAATTGTATACCGGCCGCCACTGTACATACTGTCATCAGACCCTTTAAAAATCAGGCTGTCTTCCCTTCCCAAAATGCTGCCATCCATCATCCAGCGGTAAACATATCCATTTCCCCGGCCGCCATTAACTTTAGCGCTGACATGTACTTTCTGACCATTACAGATTAATGTATCCTGTATTGAAACGGCGGCTTTCAATTCGGGGTAAACATCTATTTCAAATTGCTCTGCTGCAATATGCGGACTGCAGAAATCATTCAAGGTCACACGTATGTCTGACGGTATACCGGCTTTAAAGTTGAGTGAGTCTGATTCAGATAAAGTATCACCGGTAGTGGTATTTACCCATAAAAATTTATATGTGTTATTGCTACCGCCAATCCCTTCAGCCTTCATCATCAGGGTATTGCCATGGCAGAGTATCGTATCAGTAACATTTACTTTCAGTTCAGGTAAACCTGAAGCATGGATTTTAAACTTCAGCGTATCCTTCAATAAGCTGCAATTGTCGGATAAAATAATCCTGAACTGCTTGCTGAATACCCTGTTGGTATCTACCTGATAAAAAAGTGTATCCGAGTTCCTGCCTGTTTCCGATTTGAGATTGATCCAGATATTACTGCTTGTTCTTTCCTGCCATTTCCAGGATAACATCTGACTATCCGCACCCGTGAATCCGGCTCTTACCGATGCTATACTACCCGGACAAACCACTGTATCCCCCGCAATATTCGTCATAGATTTTGTCTTCTTCATCTTAAGGGTGTGCATGGCATTGATCGGCTTTTTTGAACACGCATCGTGCAAATAAACATAAACCTGAATTGAGTCTTTTTCATTTGCCGGCAGCTTAAATAAAACAGAGTCGCTCAAAGCGAATGAATCCTCTCCGGGCATATAATAATTATTCCTGCTGTCTCTGATAGTCCATACCCATTTATAGCTTAAAGAGTCGCCGCCTCTGAATGCTGCCTTTAACAACACTTCGCTGCCAATGCAGAGAGCCTGGTCTTTCCCGGGACTGAATTGCACCGAAAGGTCGTCGTTCACTTTTATAAGTTTATAGGCTGTATCAGTAATACCACAGCCATACCGGTCTTTAATCACAACCATATACCGGGTACTCGAATCGGGCACTGCATACGTGATGAAACTATCCGGATCGTGAATGCCTTTTGAAGGAATCCATTTCCATTCAGATCCACCGCTTACCATTAAAGGCACCGTATCGCCCCTGCAGATTACTGCATCTTCGCCGGCGTAGGCAGTATCTGTAGAATATATCATGAGCCTGAGGGTATCAATGCGGTAATAACTGTAAACCATGGGAAGGCTGCTCCTTATCCTTATTCTGTATCGGCTGGAACTTATAAAATTACTTGCAGGAAACACTGCTTTAATGACACTGTCATTAGTCGCTTCAATTTTTCCGATAACCTTTACTTTCAGAGGATCGTCAAACGAACCGGTATAATCACTCAATTCTGCGATAAATTCATTGCCTGTTTTAAAAATACCTTCCTTACTGAACGGAATGTTAATTGAATCGCCTGCACAATAGGGACCGGCTGAAAGATCTCCCCTGCTGATACCGTTGTTATCGAGCTTAATCAGGTGGTAGTAATTAGTATCGTTTAATCTGATACGTGCATTAAACAGATTGAAACTGTCTGTGTGGCTTATTCCTAATGCAGTATATACGCCATTGTTCCGGTCGATTTCTAAATTACCGGCAAACGAAGATTTAGCTCCGTCCTGATTAAACTTGTTGCTGATATACTCCAGCCATAAGACATTCAAATTGGTATCCAGTTTCATGACCATGGATATCTCGTTGGTATATCCATAGATGTCCTGCGGATGTCCTGTCGGAATGACCACTTTATATCCATCCATATTAAAATTAAAATCCTGCCACGAATAATTGGATAAAATTGCCTGAACATAAATGTGGTTTTTTCTGATATGGACATCCTGAATTTGAACCCTGACAGGTGATTGAGCGGCAAAAGGAAACAGCTTGCGTTTCTTTTTTATCTGAAAGCTGCTGTCCAGCAGGATTATTTCAGATACCTGCAAGCCTGCAGTATCTCCGCTTTTAAATCTCAGCAATAAGCGGCTGCTGTCCGGGATATTATTTGAATATGTTCTCGTAATACTAACAAGATTTTCGCTTTCACAAATATTCAATCGATCCGAATTAAATGACTGAGGATGTGAATCGACTCTAAATTTCAGGTCTGCATTCCCGTTTGAATCGGCTCTGAAAAAAACTGTCTCACCTGAATCAATGGTAATATTATCACACTGAATGGCAGTGCAGGGCGCATTTATCAGGAACAGTTTATTTCTTATCGATTTAAAAAAAGCAGAATGCAATGATCCCGGGATATCGGCAATATTGAGCGGTAAAAACCGGTGACTCTGAATTCTTCCCTTTGTATCAAAATTCAGCAGCATCATCCGACTGCTGTCTTTTACATACTGACAATGGGTATAATTTCTGTTCGGATCACGCACACCCAGAAACGTTCCGTTCTCTCTTTGTATGTATATGGAATCATAGAAAAATATGCCTGCCTGAATATTGTCCAGTTCCGGATTGTAATGCCATTTCACAAACTTAAACCTACCACCTTTGTTAGGAGAATAGAATTGTTTCTTCCAGAGTATCTTTCCCTGAGGATTTATTTTCAGGATAAAATATTCAACTTCACCCTTTTTATTCTTCCATCTGAGCGAGTCGATGCGCTTGCCGTTAAAGTAAATATCAGGTCCTTTAAAGTTAAGACTTATGAGTAAATAGATATTCTTACCGTCTGTAATCGTTTGATTGATCGGACTGGCAAAACTATCGCGTTTGAAAAGCATATTCCATTGCTTATTTCCGCCGGTATCGAGTTTAACAATGCCAAAATCTGTTTGATTATTGGATTTTCCTTTGGGTATGGTATCGCCGAAAACAAATTTCTGAGGATTCCAGTAAGAATTAACGAAGTAATTCAGAAACAAGTCGTTGCTGTCGTTGCAAAGCAAAGGGTAAGAATGATTTATTCCTCCCTGAAGGGAATTGGAAATCTTCTTAATAAAGTTCAGATTCTGAGCATCAGCATTATACAAAGTGCAAAACAGAAGCACGCCGACAATTCCGGGTAGTTTCGTATTAATTTTCACGCTTCTGAATGAACAATATTATTATCTGAATAAAAACACCAATATAAGCCCTTTTTAAGCCGGCAGAATACTGCACTTCAGGTAAACCAATCAAACAAATATAAGCAGCCCTGCCTATAAATCCAAGTATCACAACAATAAGACAGATGATTGCATAAAATAGTGTCTTACACATTTTTGTTAATTGCAAAGGTTTACCATGAGTCATTTACCATAATTCATAGTTATGGAATTTTTTCCTGTCGATAATACGGAGAAACAAACGAAAATCAGTATTTCATAACGCGCAATTTTAAGATATCCGCTTAGATTTGTATTGAAATCACAAACAATTAAAAAACAATAATGAAACATTTAAAACCGGCTGTCCTCATTTTTAGCGGCCTTCTACTCAGCATTTTGATTTACTCTTTCACCAGCAAATCTCAGGAAGAACCTGTTGCCGTTCAATTCACATCCTTTACAGTTGTAGAGTCGATAGTACCCAGCGGTATAGGCCGTTCACGCATCATCAACGCCCTTGAGCCACGCGATTACAAAGAATTCACCTCCGTACAAACCGAAGACGACAACGGGCGCAACAAATCAGACCGCAGCGATATCCGCGTCAAAAACTTTGAAGAAACCAAACTCCTCAACTTCTACAACCTCGGCGGCATACGCTTTCAAAATATTGCAGCCAATGATGCCATCATCAACAGCAAGGTAAGCGCCATGCTCAAAGACGGCTGGCAACTGGTCGACATCGTTTCGGGCGTCGAATCCGTAGGCAGCCAGGACGATGCCAACGGGATATTTATTACGAGGTTTTATTTTAAGAAGGGCTGAGGAGAAACAGAGTGAGAGTGAGAATGAGAGCGTATTTAATTACGCTGAAACTTATGCCTAATCTTCAGAACCGGAGACAAGCGGACGGCTTTTGTCATAGAGATTTAATCTGAATCTGCTTCCGGGCATGACCATTATCCAACAGCTTCCGGGCTGCTGCAACTGATCTGACATCATATCGAAGCAGAAAATTCTCCATGAATTGCAAAAAGATTTGCAAATATTGCCGAAGGCGTATAGAATAATTGGCGAGATGCGCAATTGATGTGAAACTCAAATCCTGAAAATTGAAACTTCGGTGAAGCATTTAAATCATCTGAAAGATTTTTAGGATATAATACCTGGACAATGGGATTATAGAATTCAAATCCATTAGCTTGCCTTTTTGGATAAGTTCAATTTTGTTTCAATCAAAAACCCAAAGTCATGAAACAAAAATACCTCTTAGGGGCATTATGCCTGTTTATTTTTAGTGAAGCCTGCAAAAAAACGGAAGATATTCCACAGGCATCCAACTCTGATACCGATACAGCCGGAGCCGAAAATGTATTTATATGCGGTTCATTAGCGCAGAACGGCAAAAGTATGGTAGCGCTCTGGAACAAGGGTAAGAACAAGACCATAGACGAAGGCACCGGCAGAGCTGTAGCAGTTACAGACAAAGATATTGCCGTGGCCTACTACCGCAATGTCAATGGCTATTCACGCACATTTATATGGGAAAACGGCAGTATCAGAGAAATTCTATCCGCTAATGCCACCACCGATACCCGGCCGGTCGACATGGAATACAGCGGAGGCAGTTTGTATGTAGCGCTCGAAGAATTTGCCAGTAACCCATACAAACAATTAGCTGTCATCTGTAAAGACGGTATTCGCACGATACTGCCCGACAGTGGAGGCAGAGTTGAAATTACTTCCCTGTTTGTTGACGGCAACGACGTTTACGCCTCGGGCAGTTATTACTCGCCGACCCTCTTCAGAAACGTTGCCTGTGTATGGAAAAACAACACTATAATACCCCTTGGAAAAAGCTATATGAGCAGTATAGCCAAAGACGTTTTTGTCAGCGGGAGCAATATCCACGCTACGGGATACCAATATTATAATTCCCATTACGGAGCCACGGCATGGCGCAATTCTTCAGAAGATACCCTTCCTCAATCAGGCAATCAGTGTTACCCTTCGTCCGTTTGGGTTGACGGCGCAAACGAACTGATACTGGCAGCCGACTACAGCGGTCTCGTTGTCTGGAAAAACGGCATACCAGCCATGGTTCCGGGTTCTGAAGATGATCAGGCATTTATCTCTACACAGAAAATCATCGTAAAGCAAGGCAAGACCTATATCCTCAGCAACTACGACAAAGACGACATTGCCTACAACTACTTATGGATAAACGATGAAAAGCATTTAATAGCCAAAGGCGAATACTCTATTGCTTTCGGAATGGCTGTGAGGTGATATATAATGTTTACTTGAAAAACGGTTG
The DNA here is from genome assembly GCA_964600345.1 of uncultured Chitinophaga sp. Lineage (GTDB taxonomy): Bacteria > Bacteroidota > Bacteroidia > NS11-12g > UBA955 > JABMMZ01. The sequence continues at coordinate 9,187 of CAZRKA010000066.1, forward strand.
TGGAGGAGAGAGTCCGTAGGGGTCGAAACCCCCTATTCTTCAAACTGTTGCGAGACAACGCCTTTCGGATTTTTTGATACCGTTCGGTATCAAACGGGTGTCAAAATAATTATTTTGGTAGCAAATAATTATGATTCATCATGAGTATTCAACCTTTCAAATTCAAAATTATTTTTAGGTGATTCTGAAGAATGAAAATTAAATCTCTTTATTGGTTGACCATTTTTAATACAAAAAAGAAAATATTCTTCATTTACCAAAATCAAATCCATTTGCCCTTCAGGAAATAGTTTTGAAATTCTGCCATCTTCATTAAATATGCCAGGCACATGCCCTCCAAATGCTCCTTTAAATCTTTCAATATCTCTTAGCCAGTTAAAATAGATTCTACTTGAAGTGTTATTTAAATAATCCATCCAATAAGTATCTCCATCTTTTCTTGAAATTTGCACTTTTTCTTTCGTTGCTGCATCGATCCAGTTTCCTATTATAGATATCATAATAAAACAAATTTAATTTAATAAATAACAGCTTGTTACAAATGTTTTATAAATTGTAAAAATAAATCTATTAATATAACCTTTTTTAATTGTGAATTCTATCATGACAAGGTTTGCAAATTGAAACTAACCAATCGATTGGTTCTTTTCCGATATTGTATTTTGCGTATCTTTTATGATGCACCTGAGTGGCTTTTGCTCCACAATAAACGCATTTCCAGTTATCCCTTCGAAGAACGACATACCGTTTTCTTTGCCAGGCTTCTGATTTTAGATAATCGTTCCGGTAATAGTCGCGTCGGTTTTGGCGTTTGACTTCAAAACCGATGAATTTAACTGCACCTCCAACCGCGAGCACGATTAATAGAAACACGATTTCCATGTCTTTAAAGAATCTATTTTGTTTAAACTATTGTATTGCAAATCTAAAACAAAATAGAATATTTTCCCTTCTGAAAACAAAGGAATTGGTTGTGATCTCATAACTTTAAAATTTTTTGAATAAAAACTCAATTTGGAAAAATCCTATATTTTACCGTATTTCCCGCGCAAATAATTATAAGTAATTATAATTAACTAAAACTAGGATTAAGGAGACACTAGTTCCCCTTTAACATTTATACAATACATTGAATTCCATTCGGAAGAATTAAACTATGGCTAAAAGCAAGAAAGACGCAAAAGAAAAGAATATTGAAATTACCCTATGGGACGCTGCTAATAAACTAAGGGGTAGCGTTGAGCCTTCAGAATATAAACACGTCGTTTTGAGTTTAATTTTCCTAAAGTTTGCCAGTGATAAATTTGAAGATCATAGAGAAAAATTGATTGCAGAAGGCAAAGAAAAATACATTGAGATACCTGAGTTTTACAACAAGGATAATGTATTTTTCCTTGAAGAGATTTCCAGATGGAATTATATCATCAAAAAAGCTAAACAAAGCGATATTGCTTTAATTGTTGATACGGCCCTACATACTATTGAAAAAGACAACAAGTCCTTAAAAGGTGCATTACCTGATAATTACTTCTCTCGTTTAGGGCTTGACGTAACGAAATTAGCTTCTCTTCTTGACACCATCAACGATATTGATACAACCAAAGACCCAAAACAAGACTTAGTCGGCCGGGTTTACGAATACTTTCTATCTAAATTTGCTTTGGCCGAAGGCAAAGGAAAAGGAGAATTCTATACTCCAAAAAGTATTGTCAATCTTATTGCCGAAATGATTGAACCATACAAGGGTATTATCTATGACCCGGCCTGTGGTTCCGGTGGTATGTTTGTTCAATCCATCAAATTTATTGAAGCACATAACGGGAATAAAAAAGAAATTTCAATATACGGCCAGGAATACACCAATACAACTTACAAACTGGCTAAAATGAATCTGGCAATTCGCGGTATTGCCGGAAACCTGGGCGAAAAAGCAGCGAATACATTTCTGGACGATCAACACAAAGACCTGAAAGCCGATTTTATTATGGCCAATCCCCCATTTAACCAAAAGGACTGGAGAGGCGAAAACGAATTGATGGACGATCCGCGTTGGAGAGGCTATGAAGTACCTCCAAAAAGCAATGCCAATTATGGATGGATTTTGAATATGGTTTCGAAACTATCTGAAAACGGCATTGCCGGCTTTATTTTAGCTAATGGCGCTTTGAGTGGTGGAGGGGAAGAATATAAAATACGTAGAAAACTTATTGAAAACAAGTTAGTAGAAGCAATTCTTGTTTTACCTCGAAATTTATTCTATACGACTGATATAAGTGTTACGCTTTGGATAGTAAACAAAAACAAAAAAGAACAAAAGAAAGTCATCGGCAATGAAACCCGTTTATTTCGTGAACGAGAAGAAGAAATACTGTTCATGGATCTGAGACAAATGGGTGAGCCGTTTGAAAAGAAATTCACTCAATTCTCTGATCTTGATATTCAAAAGATTGCGAGCACTTATCATCAATGGCAAACCTCGAATATTGAAAACATACCTGAATATTGTTATTCCGTAAAACTAGATGAAGTAGAAAAGAAAGATTTCTCTTTAGTACCAAGCAAATATATTGAATTTGTTAACCGAGACGAGAACATTGACTTTGATGAAAAGATGCGAGTACTACAAAATGAATTCGCCAATTTACTGGCTGAAGAAACTAAAAGTAAACATGACTTACTAAAAGTATTTAAAGAATTGGGATATGAGATCAAATTATAAGCCATTAGGGAATTATATTAAGCTTGTTGATGAGCGAAATACCGACTTGCTAGATTTGCCATTGATGGGACTAAGTGTCTCAAAAGATTTCTTTCCAACTATAGCTAATCTTGTTGGAACAGATATGAAAACTTACAAAATAGTCTATAAAAATCAGTTTACATATATAGCAGACACTTCAAGACGAGGAGATAAAATTGCTATTTCACTAAATAATCGACATGAAAAAATATTGGTTTCACAAGCTTACACTCCATTTGAAGTTAAAGACATTAATCACTTAGACCCTGAATATTTAATGATGTGGTTTAGAAGGCCTGAATTTGATCGATACGCTCGCTTCAAAAGTCATGGTAGTGCCCGGGAAATATTTGATTGGGATGAAATGTGTAATGTACAGCTTCCAGTGCCAAATATTGAAAAGCAAAAAAAAATAGTTGCCGAATACAACACCATTCAAAATCGGATTAATTTGAATGAGCAGATGATTCAAAGGCTGGAAGAAATGGCTCAGGCGATTTATAGGGAGTGGTTTGTGAATGGGATTGATATGGAGAATTTGCCAGAGGGGTGGAGATTTGGATGTTTTGAAGAATTTATTGAAATAAGTAGTGGTAAATCTATAATTTATAAAAGTGACTTTAAAAATGAACATTATAAATATCCGATTTTTGGAGCTGGTGGAATTATGGGATATTCAAATGAATTTTTATTTAATGAAAAGCTGCTTTCCATTGGACGAGTTGGTACTCACGGAATAGTTCAGAGAATTAATTTTCCTTGTTGGCTGTCTGATAATACTTTGGTTTTAAAATCTTCAAGTTACGAATATGTTTATCAAATTCTATTAAACATCAATTATGATGAGATTAATAGAGGCGGTGTTCAGGGACTAATTACTCAAACTGACATAAAAAATCTTCAAATTCTTATTCCTGAATATTCAATTTTAGAAAAGTTTGAAATAACAGGATTAAAACTATTTGGACTTCAAAACAATTTCAAAAATCAAAACCAAAAGCTAACGGAATTGAAAGAGTTGTTGCTTTCGAAGTTGGCAACAATAAATAATTAATAAAATGGACATATACTTTTACAAAGGAAACGACAATACATTAGCTAATATTAAAGGTAAGCCTGATGATGAAGGCAGTGAAAGTAAAGAAATTGCTGATTTAAAAGCTAAAACAAAGAAATTGCAAGAATCATTTCTAAAGGTTCTTGACAATAAAAATTTGTCATTTCTTCTTGGAAGTGGTTGTTCATCATATAAATTAGAAAATGAAGAATTTAAGGAAGTTGGGATCCCTGTTATGGCCCCACTTGCAAAAGAATTTTATTCTCTTGAAGTTTTTGAAGATCCCAAAGAATGGCTTAAAACAGAGTTATCAATAGACGTTGAACACGAAAATTTTTCAAATAACCTTGAAACATTTTTATCAACTCTGCACAGTTTGTCATTTTATCATTCAAAGACCAAAGAAGCTCTCAAAGAAGAAAAGCCATTTGCTGAATTGAGCAACGAAAACAAAATAGAATTTATAACAAAACAAGCACGTAACTTTTTATTAAAAAAATGCTTGAATACGGAGAATGCAAAGTCAGAAGAAGGAAAGACAAGTATTGACAAACCTTTAATTGAAACTTACAAACAGTTTTACAGAAAACTCCTTTCAAGAAATCCGACTTTGCCACGTCTAAATATTTTTACAACCAATTACGACTTGTATTCTGAAAGAGCAATGGATTTGCTTGGCATTCATTATGTAAATGGCTTTACAGGTGGTATTAGCAAGTTTTTTAACCCTGCTATTTTCAATTACGCTTTAGCTGAAAAAATGGATTTATCACAATCAAAGTGGAGTGTAATTGATAACTTTTTTTACTTGTATAAAATTCACGGTTCTGTTAATTGGATTGAAGCAGATGGAGAAAACAAACTTTTCAAAGTAAAAGAAATTCAAGAACCAACATTGGAAGAATTAAAGGATAAAGACACGATAATGATTCATCCTACACCGTTAAAATACAATGCTAGTTTGGGCAGTCCATACTCTGACTTGTTTAGGGAGTTTCAGAAAAAACTGATGCAAAACAACAACATCCTTGTTACTATTGGTTATAGTTTTAGCGATGAGCACATCAATAATTTGATTTTCCAAGCATTTACAATTCCATCCTTTCGTTTAATTGTAATTGGAGAATCAACAGAAAATAATGCGATTGGTAAACTACTTGAATTAAACGACACAAGAATTTGGATAATCGGTGAAAATTGGCCTGCTGGAAAAACAGATTATACACCATTATATTTCTTTAAAAATTTTGTAGAGCAAATATTACCAGACTTGACCGCTGAAGATTTAGACCACAAAATGGAAGCAACAATAAATAACTTAAAGAATCTTTTAAAATGACAAAAGAAGATAAACAGAGAGTTATTGGCAAAGTAGTAGCTATTAATTCTGACCGCTTCTCAGTTGAACTTTTAAGTGGTTTAGATAACTTCAATGTTAGCGGATTTGATGACATTCATTATTTCGCACAATTGAACAGTTACGTAATTGTTCCTTATCAGAATTATTATATCGTTGCGGAAGTTTCGGGTGTGCGTGAAAAAGACTTAAATGTTCCTTTCTCAAGTCCAACTGACCAAATTCTTAGTAAAGTTCAAGCAGGTAAATTCTTGGAAGTGTTGCCGATTGGTACAATTAAAAATGTAAAAGATGATTCATTAAACTTTGAATTTGGAGTTAGTGTGTATCCAAATCTATATTCAGATGTTCTTTATATTAAAGAAAATGAGCTTGATACCATATTTAAAACTGGAAACTTAAAAGTTCAAATCTGTAATGATTCAGACGACTGCAAAAAAGGCAAATGTGATTGTAAATTCAGATATACTTCTTTATCAATTGGTAAATCAACGATTTTCCCCGATTATGAAGTAAAAATTGATATTGATAAGTTCTTTGGAAGTCATTCAGCAATTTTAGGAAATACTGGTAGCGGTAAATCTTGCACAATTGCCTCAATGCTTCAAACACTTTATAGACTTGAAGAGAATTGTGCCACAGGTAGCACGTTTATTTTCTTTGACGTTAATGGTGAATATAAACAGGCTTTTGAGAAGCTAACTGATAAAAATGTAAATATTGAAGTAAAGAATTTTTCCATTGATTCAAGTTCAGGAACTGAAAAATTCATACTTCCCCATTGGTTTTTGAATGTTGATGAATGGGCTCTATTACTCAAAGCAAGTGAAAAATCACAACTCCCACTTTTAAGAAATGCCCTAGGTTTTACTCAAAATCTTTCACTAGAAGCTATTCGACATATATATGCTTGTAATATTATGTATGTTTTTGAGCATTGGGAAAGTCCAGTAGCAAAAAGACAAAGAATTATTTCATTATTAGAAAAAGCGAATTTTTATCCAACAATAGACTTTTCATCCTTTGATGCAAGGTTTGGTAATTTTCCTAATGCGGCTCAAGAAGAATCTTTTAAAACTTCAGTGAGAAACTTTATAAAGGAAAGTATAATAATTGAACCAAAATATGATTCTCAACAATTTGATTTCTCGGACTTGGGACATGCCATCGATAGTGCAATTCTTTACGAAGAATATCACGGGAATAGACAAATTCGTGATTACTGTTCTTCAATGGTCACTCGTTACAAAAGTATTCAAGAAAGAGTCGATTTTAACTTTCTCACAAAAAACACTTTAAATGTAACGGACAAGGACTACTTGAATAGTTTATTAGGTATTGAAATAGGAAAGAAAAAAAATCAAGTTATAATCATAGATTTAAATTCAGCCAATGATGAAACAGTAGAAGTGGTATCTTGTGTTATATCGAGAATGATATTTGAAAAATTACGTAACTCACTAAATAGAAATGAATTTCCAATTAACCTTGTATTGGAAGAAGCACATCGTTACATATCAATTGATTCAGGTAAAGTGTTTGGAGATGCAAATAAAATATTTGAAAGGATTGCAAAAGAAGGTAGAAAATACGGGATGTTTTTATTAGTCTCATCACAAAGACCAAGTGAGCTTTCAAAAACCGTCTTATCTCAATGCAGTAATTTTATTGTCCATAGAATACAAAATCCTGAAGACTTATCGCACATAAGACAAATAACTCCTCATATTTCAGAAACAATATTGCGTAGAATGCCATCTATACCAACTCAACACGCATTAATATTTGGCCATTCAGTTAATTTACCTACAACTTTTAAAGTAAATGAGGCAGACCCAAAACCTAAGAGCGATAATAATAAGATTAGCGAGAATTGGTTTAAGGAAAATGGTTTTGAACCCCTCATTTAGTATATGAAATTCACCGAAGAGAAATTAGAACACGCTTTTACCGAACTCCTTTTACAGGAAGGTTTTCTGCACCAATTTGGTGAGGCCATAGCGCGTATGCCAGATGAAGTTCTGATTGAAGAAGATCTTCGGAAATTTTTATATACTCAATACGAAACAGAAGGAATTACTTCAATTGAAATTAATTCAATCATTCTTCAGCTAAAAAACCTTCCCTCTTCTGATTTATTCGAAAGCAATAAAACCTTCAATAAAATGCTTTCTGATGGGCTTATTTTAAAAAGAGAGAACAGAAACAACAAAGACATCTATATCCAATTCATAGACTTTACTGGTCTTGATAAACAAAGACAACCAGATTTTGATAAACTAGAAAAAGTAAATCTTGAAGATGAGGAAGTCCTATATTCAAACACCAATATTTACAAATTCGTCACTCAACTGGAAATCCAAGGTTCTGAGAAACGCATACCGGATGGAATAGTTTACATTAATGGTTTGCCTCTCGTGGTGTTTGAATTTAAAAGTGCCATACGAGAAGAGGCTACAGTCTATGATGCTTACAACCAGTTAACAGTTCGTTACCGTCGGGATATACCGGAACTATTTAAATACAATGCTTTTTGTGTAATCAGCGATGGGGTTAATACAAAATCCGGATCCTTCTTTGCACCTTATGAATTTTATTACGCATGGAGAAGAGTAGCAGGACAAGCAAAGGATGTAGAGGGCATTGACATTATGTATACTCTAGTGCAGGGTATGTTCAACAAA
>CAZRKA010000067.1:0-17001 GCA_964600345.1 uncultured Chitinophaga sp.
TTCCCATTTTCTTTCATAGGCTGCCACAGCTGCGATATGTCCAGACGCACCCCTAAATGCAAAGTCTAAATTACTTAATTGTGAAGTAAAATATGATTTGGCTCTTATTGACTCTGATGTTGACGCTCTTATGCTTTCTAACAATTGATGGTGATTCTTTCCAATGGAAGTAACTGCATCAAATACCGACTGTGGTACTTTATTTCTTGCCGACAGATTTATAGCCTCCCTAATTGAATGTGGCATGGCGAACTTATCTCTTTCTTCTAATCTTTCTATTATAGATTTCGGAAAACTCGATTTAAGCGACAATGACCTGTCAATTGCTCCCAGCATTGAATGATGTAAAGAATTTTTTGAAGTTAATGCCTTAGTCATTGCTTCAATTGTAGAAAAATTTGAAAATAAATTTTTGCCAGACATATTTTTTGCCATTTCTGAAATTGAATTCAATCCGATAGTTTTATCTTTCGCCCTCAATATTTCGGAAATTTGACTACCAAGTCCAGCAGATTTATTGATTTTATCTTGCCAATTTGTAGATTTTAATATTTCTTCTAAGTTTTTCATTTTATTAGTTTCAAATGTAAAGATGATATTTTATTTAGAATTTATTAGAACAAATATAGAAAATTATTTACATTCAAATTTTCTCATTTTAAAACAATCAAAGTTGACTGAATAATACCAAAAGTTTCAAGTACTAACCAAATCAATCAAGACATTCAAAACTTGATATGACCTTTGCAGTGTTATTTAAATGACATTGGCAAAACAAAACAATAAACTTCTTTTTATATTAGTCCCTATTGTAACCTATGCAGGTTTCAGCTTCTACAAAAAAGTAGAGGATTTGAAAAATAACGTCAAATTTTTCATAGATAAATTCCGTGTTCATGGAATTGTCAATTCTACATATTTAAGACTTTTTACAACTGTAAGGCTTATTAATCAAGCTCAGTCTCCACTGAAAATTAGTGATCTTCAGGTTTTCATTCAATACATTGATCCAAGGAAAGTGGTAACTGACTTAGGGGCATCTATTCAGTCTCACAATATTTCCATTGATCCAAATCAGACACAAGTTTTTGATCTAGGAACCGATCTGAGTTTGTTTGCTTTGCCTTATGATAAGTTTCCCGGACTATTAAAAGGAGAAAAAATTACCGTAAGAATCATAGCCTCATTTACTGCTTTTGGAAAGCGTTTGGTTATTCCAAGCGATCAGCCATTGCAATTGCCTTCAGCCGTTATTTCAATTATTAACTTTTTAAAACCCTGGTTATAACAATGCCTAATGCACCTCTGTATAGAATAGGCTTTGTTGCTTCAAAAGCCAGAACAATCAAAAAGGATGGAGCAAAGTATGACAGGTACTTTTCAGGTGCTTATAAGGGCAAACGTACCCTTATTAATGCTAATCCTACAACCTATGACACGATTGCTGAAATCGCCAAGGTTAGCAGTGAATGCGCCTATCAGGTAAAAGCACTTGCTACGAAAGTTTTAATGCGTTCTCAGATAGAAGATACGCTGAAAGCAAACTGGCAGTTCTGTTATGATTATATCGCCTATGTGGAAGACCGAGACGAAGAAGTTAGGGAACCTATTGCTGTTTGGAGTGAAAAAAGAGGAGATTGTGATTGTTATGCAACATTTCTATCAGCTCTTCTGATTTGTCAGGGAATTGAACATTATACCGATACGGTAAAAATGTATAACAAGAATAGTTTCCAGCACATTTTTATCATCGTTCCAAAGAATCCAAGGACATTTAATCCTGAACTTGATAAGAACGATAAATCCAAGTATTGGGTTCTTGATCCGGTAGTTGATTCCTACAACATAGAACCTAAAGAAATCACTTTTAAACACCTGACAAAAATGGGCGCACCACTATATAGAATTTCCGGAATTGGAAATTCAGATTCTCAATCATCTTCAGTTCTTTCCTTCGGAAAAGAATTTGATGGTTTCGGAAAAAGCATTTGGGAAAACAAGGACTATATTCAAGGCTTGGGATGTGCTTCTGAGAGAAGCTCTGCACAGGCACAATTGCTGCATTCCGAGTTTCTTCAAAGACTTAAGGTTAATCTGATCAATACACGTAACAGACTTGCTCTAACCAACTTTAAAGACAAGGCGAATGTTCTAGAAAGATATGACAAAGTTATTAGCGTTTGGGACAATGAATCACTTCGCAAACAGGAACTTCAAAAAATAGAAGATCTGAGCGGTTTATGGGACAAGATCAAAGACGTGGGTAACGATATAGGAGATGCAGCTAAAAAAGCATTGGAAGAAGCTCAAAAGGCCGCTGATGAAGTCGGAAAAAAACTCAAGGAAGGTGCAGAGGCCGTTAAAAACAAGGCCGAACAATTTGCTGAATTTCTTAAGAAAATCAATCCAATTGGATTAGCGGGAAGAAATACGATTTTTCAGGTTTTCAGGAATAATACCGGAGGATCTGCAAGCAGACTGAAATGGGCTTATGCCTCACCTGAAGTATTTGCTTTAAATGGTCAACCAATTTCTAACCAAGCCAAATACAAGGAAAAGCTTTTAGACATACAGAAAATCGTCAAGGCTATGGGTGGTACTGAAATGGAACTGCAATCGGCAGTTATGGCTGGAGATAGTCTTCCTCAAAGACCTGCCACAGCTTTTTCAATTCAGATTCCTGAATCAGATAAAAAACAAATACTGGATGCAATGTCGATTGTATTGAAAAATGAATTCCAATCCACTCAGGACACCCCAGCCATTAAGGTAGATTCCAATTCATCGATTGATTCATCAAATGTTATCAATATCGGACCTGTTCAAACAGATGGAGGAATTGTAGTTTCTCCGGGTATACTAGTAAATGGAGCGCAAGACCCTGTGATTAGGCGAGATGTTGTTGATACTTATGCGAGACCTATATCAGCTCCTGAATCACCTTTTGTGATAAGTAGTAACGGAATGAATACAATATCTGTTTCTTCAGGAGTTCCTGCTTTTTCCGTTTCTTCAGGTGCGCTTAAAGGCATAGATGAATCAATCAAGGACATCTGGGATAAAATTTGGGAATTTATCAAAGAACTTGGAGATGATATTGGCCAATTCTGTAAGAACTTCGGTGAAAAAGCTGTACAGTTCATCAAGGTTTCTGCATTGGCCTTACCTAGGGCATTCTTTCTACTGCTATTGAAATTCAACGTTGATGGACTTGCTACTGCAATCAATCTTGATCAGACAACTTACGAAGACCAATGGGTGAGCAAATTTGGTGGAGAAAGAACGGCATTCAAAAATGCTTTAACTGAAGGAAAATCCAAAAGTCCATTTGTGACCAGACTTCTAAGTCCACTTGCAAAATATATTACCAATCAAGCAGCGGTCAATAAAAAACTAACGGGATTGTACCAGAATCGAAGGATATTTCTATCAAATCTAAATGGAGACGAAGATGAAATTTCTGATAACTCAAACAAAGATGCTTTAGTTAATGCCGGAGTGAAAGCTGCCGAGGCTTATGCACAGGCTCAGAAAGACAATAAGGATTTAAAGGCAACATTAGTTGCGGTATGCACAGCGGTAGGTACTGCTATAGGTGCTGCCTGTGGAGGTTATGGGGCAATTCTAGGCGCTCCTGTTGGTGCAGCAGTCGGAGGATTAATTGCACTAATCATCGGTAGTCCTAAAGTGCCTGAACAAGTGGGCAATGGCGCGCTTACAACTGAGACCACAACAAATCCTGATGGATCAAAAACAACTGTCACAAAAGATGAGAATGGCAATGTTATAGATACCCAAACTACTGATAAGGATGGCAATCTGATTGATCCGGAAACGCCTTCGAAAGAAAAAAAATCAAATGCCTTTGCATGGATTACTACAGGATTACTTGCGGCAAAACTATTATTCTCCTCAGGGGCTTTAGCCGGGGTTAAACCTGACGAGTCCGCCGGGGGTATAAAACCTAATTCACCTCCAGACAACCTCTCTGGAAACCGCATTAAGCAAATTACAATTTAAATACACAAAATAGAATATGTTTTCTCTACCAATTCCAACCACAACAACCATTGTCGATACTGGTAAAAAGTTCGGCTCTGTTGCAGCAGGGTTGATTCTGGCAAATATCGCCAAAACAACTCTTCTCGAACCCAATTCCGAGGGTAAATCCCTTTTAGAGGATAAGCCTCTATTCAATGGAATTGGTGCAGCAGCATCACTGGCAGGTGCAATGCTTGTCAAGAATCCTTATGCTCAATTGGGACTATTAGGATTTGCAACATTTTTTGGCATCCGAACCTTAAACAAGGTGACCGATTCATTGTCAGGTTTAGGCAATGATGGCGCACCTTCAAAAGTCAAAGAGTACCTTCAGAAGTATTTGCCTAACCTTTCTGGTCTGGGTGAAATCTCAATGCCAGCTCCAATCCAATTGCCTATGCAAAATTACCTTCCTGAATCACCACAGGTAGTTCGCAAACAGCTTAAGTCCGCAACTTGGGACTAAACCAGAATTCCCCTTCTAATTTTTCAGAAACATTTAAAAATAACATCAACAAATACACAAAATGGATAAAATCACACAATACATAAGCCCTCGCTATATCGGGGCGGTAACCAGACTCATTATTTTTCTTACCTCCGCAGCACCAGTCAATGGAGCAGTTGACACGCTTTTGAATCAGCTCAATTCCGGTGAAAAAGTTCTCAAAGAAGGCCATCATTATTTCCGCAAAAGAATCGCAAGCAATGCCGAACCCGCAGGTATTGTAGATTTAATTAAAGGTACGGATGCAAAAGCTGTTGGTGAGATGTCTTTTGACAAAGGCGTACTTGCACAAGGTGAAATCTTCTGCGTGTCTCACGTAGGATTGAGTTTTGCCCAGAATACTGGGGGCGAGAATCTTTATGCCCAGGATCTGTTGTATGCAAATTCAATCTTCAATGCACGCTCTTATGCCAACGGCACGGTTGACTCTGATGCGGGAGCGGCAGGTAACCAGTTTTTCCCTGTGGAATCACAGCTCATTCCAAACAAGTTCCTTAGTGCCGAGGTGAGGTTTAAATTCGGTAATGAAAGATGGCTGGAGGGTCAATTAAGGGATTTTTGCAAATTTCATAAGCTCAATAGCAATGAAGGATTGGGTGCATTTGATGCAGGTATGGTTAAGGAACTCGGTTTGCCAAAAGTACTGGATCACACCAAATCAATGGGCTTTGAAATTGAGTTTGGAGCCAATTCCACGGCAGTAGGCGCAGCCGATTACTATTTAGGGATTGACTACTACGGTATCAAAATCGTTGACAAAGCCTAAAGAAAGAACTTTTGTTGTTTCATTGAGTTCAATGGCAGAGTTGAGTGGGCGAAAATGCCTATTCAACCTGCCTTGCTCTGAATACTAAAATCCAAATCAAAACTTAATGTCAAAAATCAAATACCAAACAAAAGTCTGTACTATTCCGCAAGGCACTGAAGCTGGTAAATTTCCATTTGCAGTAACAATGGATGCCGATTGCGATCATGCCAAAGGTGTTGCAGTATATGAGGTTAAATCAGGTGGTCTTATCGGTCACATGCTGGGGCTTCGACAAAGGGAAGGTAGAACCTTTCAGGATCCTACTCTAATGGAAGACTGGCTGTGCAGCACCTCAGTTCCTCATAATAGAAGATACAAGGATTTTGGCGAAAGCATCCCGGCAAAAGGAAAGGAAATGGTCATTGAAATAGAAACTCTTGACACCAATGTCGATGATGATGCAATTTATCATGTGGTCTTTCAACTTGTAAAGGAGGATTAACCCGATGTGTTGTATTGGTAAGTATCAAGCTCAGCCCATCATTGAATATTACAGCGCAGAGGCAAACAAAATCATCACTAAAGGTTTTGCAGGAATTTCAGTTGAAAACATAGGCTCAATAGATGCCTATTTAGGTGAATTCAAATCACCGCTTGAACAAGGTCAAATTGAATGTTTTTCGCTTTCCCTGTTGCCTATGTCAATTGACTTGCCACTTTCCTGGACTCAGAACGATAATCCACTTTCTGGTCGTATCAAGGTTAAAAAATACAAATTGATAGAAGTATGCAGTTAAACTTAGCACAATCCGATTCACGCATTGGAAACGGACTAAGATTTCTGGACGTTTATATCGTATTAGACCGTGTAGTTAAAAAGCAGCGAACCGATACTATCAAAGCTGAGTATGGGAGTTTTAGTGAATACTTTGATTCTCTATTTAAGCGATATGAGGTAGAGAGTTTTGCGGTCAAGGTATTTGCACCAAACGGCACTTCACCAAAAGAAGTAGATAGCTTTACTGTTTCATCTGTTCAAGTTTCCACAAAAGAAGTTGAACAAACCTCTCAACAAAATCAAAATAGCATGGAGAAAACCAGCACTCAAAGACCAACAATTGACAATACACCTAACTCATTTTACGCTCTGCAAAACGAGCTGATACGTAATGCTTATGAAACCCTTAAAAAGGATTACGACATTTTGCAGCAACGCTACAACAAGGCGGATGACGAACTCAGAATCGTAAAAACCAATCTGGCGATTGCAGATGGCATGAAAGAGATGGCTGTTCTAAAAGGAACAGTTGAGGCTTCATCCTCATTAGGTGGTGTACTAAAGGATGCTCTTAAGCCTGAAAATGCTGATGGAATAGCAAAACTGGTGATGGCTGTAAAAGGCATTAAACCTGAAGGCAGCTCACAACCTGCAATTTTTAATGGACTCTCACAAGTGCAAAAAGATTCAGTGCAGGCTATGGCCGATGTTATCAAAGTTCAGCCTCCTGAAGAAACCGAAGCGATGCTTGCCGTAGCTATTATGGCATCAAAAGACCCACGATCAAACTACTTCATACAAGTCAGACAAAGTATGGAATCAACTTTATCCATTTAACAAATTCAATCATGCAAATAACAATTGATATACCTGCAACTAAAGCTACTCCTGAAATGATACGCATCATGGAAAAAATATGCAAGGAAATCTCTCCTGAGAATCTTCGAAAGGTAGAAGAAAAGTTAACAAAACTGGGAGCAGAAAAACTTAACACCAAACTTAAAACAGGACTTTCATTTATCTAAGCTGAGTGCCGACTACCCCCATCCATATCAACACCAAAAGCCCCAGCGACAACTTGAAAAATGCCGCTTATATCGGTATTGGAATCGGTGCATTGGTACTCGCAAACAAATTTGTTACTGGCGTAGGAAATGAGACGGAGAACAAAAATGAGAAAAAAACCGAAAAGGTTATCAGTGACATAAAGGTCAACAGCTCCAGACTCAATTCCAATATGATGGTTTATAGAACCGCTGCGGAGACTCTGTATGGAGAACTTACTAGCCATGTTCTTGTAATTGATACTTATTCCTTTGAAAAAATGCGATCTGTTTTAAGGGCATTCAACAGCGATGAGCTGCGACAAGTAGTAAAGGAATATGGAACTCGTCCAGCCAAGCTTTTTGAACTCATTGAAGTTGGTGCAGGTGGCTCGTTTTTTGAATGGTGTGATGCCATTTTAGACAAGCAGGAAAGAGAAACTATTCGCCAGATCTTTGTGTTCACCGGTATTGATAAACTACCCACTGAAGGACTCAAATACTTTTGGGATTATGATGATAAGGGATGGTTTGATGATGATAATAAGCACAGAGTAATAGCTGCCCAATGGAAACCCTTTAGAACTACTACACCGAAAGCAAAAGTTTATCCCATCAAGGGAAATTCACAATGGATCAGTGTACTTGAAAAAAGCGGAGACAAATACATTTCACGGTCAATCAAGGCAGCAGGATATGGATCAATCGGCGAGTATGTAGCATACGATAGCAAACTTGTCACCAGTGGCATTGTCGAAAATATCCTAGTTAAAGTTACTGATGCTAGATTAGGCTCATGGCTGGGAAAAACCTTTGTAGTCTCTTCACGAGAAATGAATCAATCCGCACCAATGAACAACCCAACCTTATACCCACTATAAAAATTTACATTGTCAGATTTCAGATTATATTTAAATTTTACCAAACAGGCAGAAGGAGGACTCTCCAGAGCGAAAACCGATACTGCAAGTAAAGATCCTGTACCAGACGGCTCAGGGTATCATACCAATAAAGGCATTACCTGGACTACTTTTAAAAGGTATGCCCCAATACTAGGGTTTACGGCCACTCCGGCTCTATTCTATAAAATGCCCGAATGGATTTTTCTTGGAATTTTTGAAGGGTATTGGAAGTCAGCAGGATCACATCTAATCAAATCTCAGGCGATGGCCACAATCATATTTCAATCCATGTGGGGCGGTGGTCACGCAAGCCTGATTAAAGACATTCAGAATTTTCTGATCAACAAAGGGTATCCAAAAGTCATTCCTGACTCAGAACTTGGGCCTGTAACAGCTCAGTCGATAAACAACTATTGCCAGAGCAAATCCAAGGAGAAACAACTGTATGACTATACATTCAATGAAAGGCTGAAATACCTGCGCAGCTTGTCGTCTTACACCGATAATGGTAAGGGATGGGAGAGCAGGATGAAATTGCTTTATGCTTATTCAATCAAGCTTTTAAACTCTAAAGCTGCAATTGGAACCGGTTTTTTTTTGTTCTGGCTTTAGGCAGTTTTATCTGGCGAAACGAAATTAAAAACACAGTCAAAAATTTAATACACAAATGAAAAAAACAATAAATATACTTCTACAAATTATTAAGAACTTCTTCTATCCATTTTCATGGTTTGCTTGCAGCTTTCAGGGAGCAGATGGCAAAGCGAGCGGAAAAAAATTCACGGCTGCATTTCTTACAATGGTTGCAGGTGCATATTGCCCCAAGGTACATGATGCTTTTACTTTATACGCCTTCATTGCTCTTCTAATAGCCATACTGATGATGTGGGGTATAATAACATCCAACAATATTATTTCACTAACTCGATCTATTAAGGGAAACAAAACGGAGGAAAAAAGCTAAGCATGTGTCAAACCAGTTGGGCATTATTAAAACGGTTCAAAACACTTGATATTGTCAGTGGGACACCAACATTCAATGCCTCAAACCAATATTTCAAAAACAAGTCTTTCATCTGTGATGGAGATTTTACACTCGCCGTTAACAAAGCGAAAAACGGAGGTGAATATCATTTAATTGTCACAAAACAAACTGAAGACGATGTTGTGTTTGTAATGCCCGATAACAGCAAAATTAGCGGATCAAATGAATCTAACATAACACTTTCAGGAGCTGAAAATGTGAAGTTTTGGTTTTGTTTCACATTTGATGGATTTGAATTTATCTGGACTTTGATGGGTGCATCATCTGATTCAGGCTCAGGTACACCAGATGCAGAATTATTGGATGCAGCGGCAGCTTATGCAGATTTAGCGGATTCGGCAGTACTAGATGCTGCTCAAAACTATTGTGACTCACAATCTTTAAACCTTCCGGAAGTAGTTGCTGCCAATTACACATTTGTGCTTACAGACAAGGATAAACTTAAAATCATGAATGCCGAAACACCTCAGAACTTCATTGTTCCAACAAATGTTTCAGTCCCATTTCCTATTGGCACAAGAATTCACACATCTACAAAAGGAATTGCAGGAATTACTTCATTTTTAGCTGAAGGTGGAGTAAGTATAAAAAGTGCAGACAATTTTCTTAAGCTTAGAACAAGATATGCCTGTGCTACAATTGTCAAGACTGCAATAAATGAATGGCTATTAACCGGGGATTTATCACTATGAGAAGCCTAGGTATAATATCATCTTCACGCAGGTGGCGCTTTCAGCCAGAAGTTTATCCATACATGGAAGCTATAGGTATGCAAAATACTGATGTGCTATACCATGAAGGCACTGTTTATGAAAAAACCGGAAGCGCATTCTGGAACGAAATTAATACACTCCTCATCAACTGGAAAACCTCGCTTGGTTTACCTCTGAATTATAATAACCTGTATTCAAGACTGCCATTAGTTTATCCAACAATTGGCGGCACTGCTACAAGCCATAAATACAATCTTTCAGACCCTTCCAAATTCGTTGCAACATTCTATGGAGGTTGGACACATGATGGGTCAGGTGCGCAACCTAACGGAACAAATGCTTATATGTCAACCACTACAGGTTTGTTCATTAATATGACATTTAGTATGCAAAGTGCAACTTTTGGGTTTGATTCAAAAACCGATACAAACGGTTTTTATCTTGATTTAAGGGCAATTGATGGAGCAAGACCAAATATTGTTTTATATGCCCGGCATTTAGGATCGTCATATTCACAATTTGATCACAGTTTTGCTAATTCTATTGATCCGGTATCAGATAGTTTAGGCTTATACATGCTCAACCGGGTTAACTCCAACCTATTTGAATTGCATAAGGAAAACGTACTTATTGGATCACATGCAAAAGCTTGTGGTCATGAAATATCCAGTAGTCCATTGAATTGTGCAGGATTCTCAGGTGGTCAATACTCCCCAAGAAAACGAACACTAACATTTGGTGCTTGTAAACCACAAGGAATTATTGGAGGATTTTCTCCAACAGAAAGGGCTGCATTTACTTCACATTGGAGAACTTTCGATAATGCATTAAACAGATAAAAACATGTCCGAACAAAAAGTAGTAATATTAACTAAGGAGCAAGGGATTCTCATTCGTCATCAGGCTTTCGCACCTGATAGCTATTTCCATCCAATACTAAGCAAATACATGGAAATTATGATATCGACAGAGGAAGTAGATGCATGTGAAAAGGAAGAATTTGCCTGGCTTAAACAACTTCCTCAACAAACTGTTCAAGTCACCGAAAATGAGCCTGACTGTTCAAAGTCCGATCTTATTCTAAGCGATCGAGCTGTGCTATACAAGATTGAAGATTATGTTTCAAAAACTGTAACCATTGCATACCAGTGTGCAGAAGGAAGAAAAGAAATAATAGAGGCAATGATAGATGGGGCTTCTCAAATGGGTTATGAACTTAACATGGCGACAAAAATCAATTCAAATGAAAACAAGTCAACATAAAACTCTTAAACATAAATATAGAAAATGAAAAAAACACTTAGATATACATTTCAGGCTCTGAGCCTATTTACTTGTCTAATGCTAGGACTTGTCTTTGGAAAATATATAAGCAAAGCCAGACCAGAATTAAAATTCAATTCCAACAGACCTGATACCTCAATTACAATTATCCAGTATATTGATAGCAGTACTCATGTAATTAATCAGTTATCTCAAGTCAGATACAAAAATTTACAGGGCAATAGACCTTCCATGATCGACACTCAATCGCTGATCAGTAAGTTTTTTACCAAAAGAGTTACCCAGAACACTTACCGGGACAGTAATTTAAGCATCACTGTTTTTGATACCCTTTGTCAAAATAGCCTTTTAGGTCGCAGCCTAAATTACAAAATATTCAGACCGAGTACCATCACTACAAAAACCATCTATAGAAAAGATAGGGGTCTATATGTTGGTGCAACATACTTTCCTTCCACTGGTGTTTATCCAAATGTTTCCTATGCCTTTAAAAATTGGCAGCTTGGTGCAGGAATAGTCAATATAAACAAACAATCCATACCTTTTTTCAACCTTCAATACAAGATAAGATGATGCTAAAAATATTGTTTTTGTTACAAACTTTCAAGAATGATCTGATTGATAAGATAGAAAGCATTTTAGGTGTTTCTTTTGGTTCTTTCGTTTTTTTCAGATTGGAAATCCCTGCCAGTATAATTGGTTCAACATGTGATGGAATAGTCCAAATTCTAACCCGTGAAATGGTTCACCTTCTGTTTGCCATCATTGCATCAGTTATCATAACAACTATCACCCATATTGTTAAAGTTGAGATATGTGAGTGGTATAAAAAATTCAAGAACAAACCCTGATTTATATGACAAAGACCAAAAAAATAAAACCCGTTACTAAAACTGGCAAAAGCAAATCTTCTGCTAAAAAGAAAAAACCTAAACCTGCCGGTGGATCTCTACTCCACATTTACCAGCAAAGAATGCTAAACTACTAAAAAACATGATAGATCCAATAAGTGCAGTAATTGGGGCTACAACTGCTATAGTAGTTCCCAAAATCCTTAAAAAAAGAAAAACAAAAATGAAGGCGAAATCAAAAAAGCGTCCAGCACGCAAACGAAAAGCAACAGTGCGAAAATGTAGCACAACAAAAGTCAAAAGACGAAAAACTACTAAGGCATCAAAACCTCGTAGTAAGAGAAAAACCAAGGCAAAGGCAAAAAGGAAATCCACAAGAAGGAAATAGAATTTCCATTTCCTTTAACCATCCATCAGGTATTGATTCTTCGATACCTGATGGCTTTTAAAAACACAAAGCACGAATGAACAAAATATCCAAATTTCTAATAGCAGGTATTGCCGCATTTTCAATCAACTCTTTACTTACCGGTGGAAAGGAAAAATCAGTGGGTCCCCAGACGGTTCCAGAACCTGAAAAAACACCACAGGTAAAAACTGCGAATTATAATTTAGAATTAAAAAAAGGTTCTAAAGGATATGAAGTTCAGTTACTTCAACAAAAACTAGGTATTTCAAGCGATGGAATATTTGGCTCAGATACTGAGGCTGCACTATACAATGCAACGGGATTAAAAATTATCACTTTGTCAAAGTTTGATAGTGCAAAGTCAATTCATCAATCAACCTTGAGTAAACAGCAGTTAAAAGCAAAATATGAGGCAGCATTTCCAATTACTAAGCAAGTTATAGCCTTAGTTGAGTTTGAAGCATTCGTGTCGGTGTATCGAAATGGAAATTGGTTTTCTACAGACTTGGATGGTAAGCAACTTCCAAGTGTAACTTTCAAAAAAACAGCTCAGGTTGGAGCGGTTTATAGTTTTGACTATGTGGATCCATCAATAGTTATCATTGCATTACCTTACCAAGTGCCACACAACGTTTACAGGATTCCACAAAATCAAAGTTACAATAAAATACGAGTTAAAGCATCTTGGATAAAGTAATGCAATTCAATCTGGAGTTTTCACATCAGGTTGCCACACTGATTCAAAATAATGTTCGCTCGAAAGTTAAAAACCCTTTGCGTAAAGACAATCTTGAGAAACTGGCTTTAAGTTTTGGGATTGGAGACAAAACGCATGTCAAAGAACTAGCTGAACTTGCCATTGTCGATCTTGCAAGAGAAATTGCTTTAAGCTCAGGCACAATTGAGCAGAAGTATAATCGAATCATTGAGTTGTACGAGCATCAACCCATTCTGTCTCACCGAAGCAGTCAGAGCATGATTTATCAGCAATACAGCACTCCTGCTCCTATTGCATATATTGCTGGAGCTTGGTGTGACTCCGCCTCGCTATTAGGTATTAAGAAAGGTGGAAGATTTACAAAAAATCATTTTTCAATACCCAAACAAAATGAAGCTCATGTATATCCAAAAGTATTTGAACCAAGTGCAGGAAATGGGCTGTTAACTATCTGTTTCAAACCGTCAAATGTCTGGGGAAATGAAATAGATTCTTTCAGAAGATCATTATTAAACTCACAAGGTTTTAATAAAGTTACCGATAAGGATTCGAGCATTCCTGGCAATTTTTCTGAACTTGTAAATAGATTTGATATTGTCATTTCAAATCCTCCATTTGATAAACTCACCAGAGACATTTCTTTCAATGGAACTGAATTTGGTGTACTGGATCATATAATGGCAGCCATTTCCTTAGAAACTTTAAAACCAAATGGGAAAGCTGCCATAATTGTAGGAGGTCATACGGAGTATGATGAGCTTGGCAGAATTAAGGCAGGAAAGAACAGAAAATTCATCAATTATCTTTACAAACATTACCATGTCAGTGACATCATAAATATAGACGGAAAACTATACTCCAGACAAGGAACAAGTTTTAATATTCGATTGATTCTGATCAATGGAAAAAAGGAGATCAAAGGTGGATTTGCCCCATTACTCCAAGATATCGAACCTCTAAAACAAAAAACCGTTGGTAGTTTTGATGAGCTTTATGAAAGGTTATTTTCTTCCAATAATATTTCATCTGAAGTAATATCAAACCAAGAATTTGAGCACTGGTTTAAGGGCAGCAAAATAATTGATGAAAACGGAAAACCACTTATGGTTTATCACGGTACAAACCAGAATTTCGAAAGGTTTGATAAATCAAAAAAGGGTAGTAACACCGGTTGGTCAAACACAATTTACGGATTCTTTTTTATTGCGGACAAAAACCTAGCCATAGATTTTGCAAAAGAAAATGGAGAAGGTGAAAATATAATCAGTGCTTACTTAAATATCAAAAAGCCTATTGATTTGACAGTTGAAGGGATTTTCAATAACTTGGAACAAGCACCAACTTTAGCTAAAATTTTGTTCGGAAAGTCCCTTTCACCAAAATCTGACATAAAAATGATAGAGGATGAAATTGGTCTTGGTGAAATGGGTGATATATGGGATGAACTAAATACCGAAAGAGCAAGACAAATTATATTAAACGACGGGTATGATGGTATGATTTCTAATTTCGGGAATGACAACAAGGAATATATTGCATTTGAACCCGATCAAATACGAATAATAAATACACAAAATCAAATGAACTCAACAGAACTTGAAGCACAAGCTCTTTTACTAATACAACAGCAAGAACTTGATCTAAATGATGATGCCCTTGGAATGGCATATACCCCTGTTTCAGACAGTTGCAATAAACTGGATGTCTCAGTACCTGATAGTATGGCATATGAAACCCATGATGCCCTTAAAAAAATGCAAGAGGCAGTCGGAGGTGATGTGACTGAGTACGTGCAAAAAAAGTTGCAATATCCTTCGAAAATGGAACTCTGTAAAGCTCTTGCTGCCGAACAGATTGATGCCGTGGCAACTGCTATCTATAACATTGAACAAAAGGGTCAAGGTATTATCATTGGTGACCAGACAGGGATAGGAAAAGGTAGACAAGCTGCTGCAATCATAAGGTATGGAATTATTCAGGGTATGACACCGATTTTTCTGACTGAAAAACCAAATTTATTTTCTGACCTATATCGAGATATGGTCGGTATAGGTTCAGATCATTTTAAACCGTTTATTGTAAATGCCAAGGAAGGCAAAACCAATATAAAAAGTGAAGATGGTGAAATTGTTTATATGGCTCCAGAAAAAAAGAATCAACAAGATATTTTCACATCTCCATCAAAACTCAAATCCTATGATTATGTAATGTCTACCTATTCACAATTCAACAGGAATGTGATTGATGAAAACGGTATTGAAGAACTTGATTCAAAGGGGAGCTTTTTAAAGGCAATTTGCAGAGAAAGTATTCTTATTTTGGATGAAAGTCATAATGCAGGAGGAGAAAGTAATATAGGTAGGTTTCTCACCAAATGTGTTCAGCTCACGAAAGGCACAGTTTTTTTAAGCGCAACATTTGCCAAACGTCCAAGCAATATGCCTATTTATTCCACCAAAACTGCTTTACAAGATTGTAACCTTAGTCATGAGGAATTCATTAAGGCATTTGAAAAAGGCGGTGTCGCCTTACAAGAGGTTGTCAGCGCACAATTGGTTCAAGAG
This sequence comes from uncultured Chitinophaga sp., assembly GCA_964600345.1. GTDB lineage: Bacteria > Bacteroidota > Bacteroidia > NS11-12g > UBA955 > JABMMZ01. The sequence continues at coordinate 15,605 of CAZRKA010000067.1, forward strand.
GGTCAAATGATTCGCAGGGAACGAACTATTGACAATCTTGAGGTCAATTACCTCACTTTAAATCAAAGTGCGATGGAACATACTTCCATTGCAGATAAAATAACGGCAATTATGCGCCGTATAGTTGTTTTTGAAGATCAATATATTGAGGGATTGGTTGAAGCTGAAGACAAGATAATTGCATCTACTCAAGGACAAGCTAAAAAGACAAAGGGAACATCAAATGCAGGTGTTTCAAATTCTCCATACTTCAGCAAATTGTTTAATGTGATCAATCAGATGCTTTTTTCAATTAAAGCACCAGAAGTAGCACAACATACAATCAAACAGCTTAAAGCTGGAAAAAAAGTAATCATTGCGTTTTCAAGTACAATGGGTGCATTCCTTTCAGATGTAGAAGTCGGCTCGGTTATCAATGCTGATTTTTGTGAGGTCCTTGAGCGTGGACTCAAAAATACGCTTCGATATACCGAAACAGATGCAGAAGGAAAACCAACACATAAATACTTCAGTCTTTCCAGTTTGAGCCAATCTGGCCAAATGGAATATTCAAGCATTATGCAAGACATTAAAGTGGCAAGTACTGGAATTACAGTCTCACCCATTGATATTCTAATTCAGACTATTCGCTCAAGCGGTTATTCAGTCGCCGAGGTTACTGGTCGTGATAAAGAACTTCAATACAATTTTTCTCAGTCGCAAGTACAAGAAATTCAAGAAAAACAGGCATCAAAATCAAGTAAGGCTAATAAGATAAAAATTGATTCAAATTCTCAGGAGCTGGGTAAAACTACTTCTGCTCTCAAGCATAATACAATGGCATTGGTACTTTCAAGAAAAAAGGAAGATGCCAAGGATTCATTCAGACGATTTCAGAACAATGAAATAGATGTTTTACTTATCAATCAATCTGGGTCAACAGGAGCAAGCGCACATGCAATTCCAACAAAATCAGTACCGGCAGAACAAGTCAAACAAAGGGTAATGATATTCCTTCAACCTGAACTGGACATCAACCGTCAGGTTCAGAAAATGGGACGTATTAATCGCACAGGTCAGATTCTACTTCCGCAGTATGATTATATGACCTCGATCATTCCTGCCGAACAAAGACTTATGATGATGCTTCAGAAGAAGATTAAGAGTCTAGACGCAAATACCTCATCCAACCAGAGTAATTCAAGCAATCTGATTGATGTGCCGGATTTTCTGAATAAATATGGAGACAGGGTAGTCTATGATTATCTTGTAAGTAATCCAAGGATAAATAAAATGATCGGGGATCCTGCCGAAATTATAGAAAATCAGGAAGAAGCCAAAACTCCTGGAGCTGAAAAACTAGCTGATCTGTCGCACAAGGTATCTGGTAGAATAGCCATTTTATCGGTAAAAGATCA
>CAZRKA010000068.1:0-9797 GCA_964600345.1 uncultured Chitinophaga sp.
GATGAGGAGGTATAATTGCTCTTACCTTCATGCCTTTGTTCATCAGCGGTATCATTTCCTGCCATCCCTGTATTACTCCGGCACCTTTTACCGGTAATTTCAGCGGAGAAAAACCACCAAAATTCCCGTCAAATTTTTTGCCGTCCATCAGATATCCGGCATAATATATTGAAGCGGTTTGACCTTCCTTAGCCCTGAGTGCCTTGTTACCCGCATTGATTACGATATACTTTAAACCCGATTTGAGTTTTACGGTATCTTTACCCTTACCACTGTATGGTTTATAAGCAATGGGTTTGATGACCTTTACCAGTTCAACATCAAAAATCAGGGTAGAGTTCGCGGGGATATCACCCATGTCGCGCTCACCATATCCAAGTCCCGGAGGAATGATAAGGGTGGCTTTTTCGCCCTGACGCAGATATGAAAAACCTTCATCCCATCCTGCAATTACCTGTCCCTGTCCGATTACAAATGAGAAGGTCTCATTTCTGTCGCGTGAACTGTCAAATTTCTTGCCATTGGTAAGTGTGCCTGTGTAGTGAGCTTCAACTTTGTCACCTTTAAGTGCCTTGAGTCCTTTCGGATTTTTTTTTGTAATGACATACCTCAGGCCGCTTTTAGTTGTAATTGTATCTGTGCCTGCCTGAACAGGTGTTGTTTTCGCTTTGCTCTGAAGAGGTTTGGTTTTGGGTGCCTGGTAGGTATTTGCCGCAATAAGTATTACGGACACTGTGGCCAGAGCGGGGATGATGATTGTTTTTAGGTTCATCTTATTTTACTTCTAGAATATTGAGTTCGTATACAAGTGTTGAAAATGGCGGTATCATACCTTCGACTCCTTTCGCGCCAAAAGCCAGATCGTATGGCAGTATAAAGGTTGCTTTTTCGCCTGCCTTCATTCTGATCAGCATCTCATACATACCTATAGGCTGAAATTGTGTTCTGAGTACTTTTACAGTTTGCGGTTGACCCATGGTGTAAGAATTGTAGAATTCCGTTCCGTCCATAAGCTTGCCGATGAAATGAAATTTTACAACAGAACCTTCATTGATGATTTTCGCGCTGTCGCTGCCTTTCTGGTGATACTGCACCCTGATCCCGGTCGAAGAATCGAGCTGCATCTCAAGCCCCTTCTTTCTTACGTAAGTATTGATATTGACGATTTCTTCATTCCAACGGGCAATTTTTTCTACATTGATCAGACTGTCGACCTGAAACTTATTGAGTCGTCTGTCCATCTTGATGGTAATTTTAATATCAGTCCCCTGTTTGATATAAGAAGGCAACTCCGCTTCACCTCTGGTCTTCAGATAAAATGAATCGGCGCTGATCAGGAACTGGGCGCTGTCTCCGACTGCCATAATGCTGAGAGCTTCCATTATATCGCCCCCTTTGTGAGTCGGCTGTGTCAGCAGGATGCGATCGGGCGTCTTACCGAAAATGGAATAAAAAACGGAGTCTTCAGAATTGCTGATGCTGTAATAACATTGCAGATACTCGCCGATATTGGGCAAGTCCTGAATTGTACTTCTTTGAAAAAACTTAAATCTAAGTCCGCTTTCAGTCTTTGAATAATTATTGCAGGCAACAATCAAACCTGTCAAAATCAAGATTCCGAATGTGTTTTTCTTAAGCATTGAGTTGCGCTTTGTATAATTTTAATGCCTTTTTAAATTCCTTAACTGTTTCCTCGAGCGAAACAAAACTGCTGCCGCCGGCCGCATGAAAATGACCACCTCCGTTGAAATGCTGCATGGCAAAAACATTTGCGGCGAAATCACCCTTGCTTCTGAAACTCATCTTCACAATTTTACTTCTGTCAATAATCAGTACGGCAAATTTAACACCTTCTATACTCAATCCATAATTTACGAGTCCTTCGGTGTCTCCTGTAATAACTCCGTAGTTTTTCAGTTCGTCCCTGTCTATGGTAATCAACGCAGTATTGTATTCCTTAAGAACTTCCAGTTTCTGACTGATGGCATGCCCTATGAATCTGAGTCTCGACTCGGTGAAGCTGTCGTACACCAGACTGAAAATTTCTTCGTGTCTGATACCTTTATCCATAAGTGCCGCTGCAATGCGCATGGTTTCACTGCTGCAGCTGCTGAATCTGAATGATCCTGTATCCGTCACAATGCCGGTGTAAAGACAAGCCGCAATATCCGTGTCGATTTTATCGTCCAGTTTGTTGACATTAATAAAGCGGTAAACCAGTTCGCAGGTCGAACTTGCCATATCGTCCCAGAATGTGTAATCCTCGAATCCCTGTGGGTACTGATGGTGGTCTATCAGAATTTTTATGGCTTTGGCCTGAGCAACGACATCGCCGTACTCGTTAATCCGCGACAGTTGGTTAAAATCCAGACAAAAGATAAAATCAGCCTCCATGGTGATTTGCTTTGCCCTCTCAGGTTCGTTTTCGAAAATAATACTCTCTTCATTTCCCTTCATCCATTTCAGAAATGAGGCATAATCGCTGGGCGTTATCAGAGTTACCCTGTAATTGAGTTTTTCAAGGAAGAGTTTCAGCCCGAGACTCGAACCCATGGCATCGGCGTCGGGCTTGTAGTGGGTCGTAATGACAATAGCCGGATTGTCTACGGTCTGAAGAGTTTTAAGAATATCCTGAGCAGAATGTAATACCATTGTATTAAGCCCACAAAGATGCTCAAATTAATGCATTTTACATGAAAAGTTTTCGCCCTAAGCCGTCCAAATCATCGATAAAGGTGTAAATCTGTCCTAAAATGAATTCAGAACACTGAGCCTACAGAAATTTACTTTATCTGAACAAACTCAAATTTAGGGTAGCCTTTTTCGCCTTTGGCGTCATAGAAATCAAGAAAACGCAGCTTGTAATAATCGCCTTTATTATCCCTGATGATATAGGTGATTTTAGAATTAACGGTGTAGTTACCGGCTGCCCCGAAGGCATGCGATTTCCAGTCGTATCCAATGACATTCAGATCGTCCGAAAACGTATACTGAGCTATGGATGAAGCGTTGATCTGACTAAAATTATCCATTGAATCCCTGGCTATTATCACGTTATTCGGACTGCTGAGCACGCCGGTCACGCGATATGGAAACGGCTCATTGCCGGGAAGTATGCCGTAGAAAATGTGCTTATATCTGGTAAATACCAGATCCCAGGTGTTTTTGTCGGGTTCGGCATTGGCAACAATATGACCTCCGTTTTTGAACGAGTAATAGGTGTAGTTGCGCGATTTGTCCTTAGGTATCACCACTGTATCTCCAACTATTACCGGCTTTCCGTCCTTATCTTCAAGGTTACTGAAAATCACTTTATAAGTGCTGTCGCTGACAGACAATATCTGCAAGCGTTTGTACTTATCAATGCCGCTGACATAGCTGAGTTCAATGATGTAAATACCGGGGCTTGGATCAGGGCCAAGACTGGTATAGGTTTTCCAGTCGCCCATGGCAGCTTTATCAGCTTTACCACTCGGAGCATCAACCAGTTCTTTGAATTCCTTGAAATAAAAGGTGTCGTTTGAACGCGTTTCCTTGAGATCGTATACCTCAATTTTTTTGGCAACAATCAGGTTGCCATTGTTCAAAAACACACCATGCCCGTTGCTGCCGGATTCGAAGCGAATATCCCAGTCTGCCGATTGCTTTTCCTGAAAAGAATTGCTTGATATCTCAAAGTACATCTCCTTTTCGTAGTCATTACCAAGCCAGATTGTTCTTATTTCAGAGTTTCCGGCCGGCAGTATAATGGCATCTTCCTTCTTAAAGCATCCACTTAAAAAAAGTACAACTACCGCTAATATGTGTATTGTGTATTTCAAAATCAGATTTTTATATTGACTTGTGCAAACAGCGATCTGCCAACAGAAACCGGCATTGTATTGGAGCCTGCATTGTGAAAGGAACTCGAAATATTGGTCGCCCTGATGGTTGTTACATTCATGATGTTTTTACAGCCGATGGTCAGACTTAATTTATGATTGAAAAATGGTTTGCTCGCCGTAAAATCGAGAATATGGAAAGCTTCTGATGAAGTAGTCACAATATTTCTCAGATTGTCAAGGGCATATCCGAATGTTGCACCATTGTATTTGTGAAACACAGAGAACACCGCACCTTTAAGTTTGCTTTTGCGTAATGAATACGATGCCTGTAGTCTCATCTCAGGCGAGTACATGTATTTCTTCTTTCCAATTAACTCGAATGCATTGTTGTAAATGCCGGTGTAAGATGCCCCGGCTACAACTCTGAGGTTGCGGTAACTGGTACTCAGGTTTAAATTGCTACCTATTGATCTGAAACGGTCAATATTGTTGTACGTGTATTCTATGCTTAGCGGATCGGTGGCAACAAGTGCAATCTGATTGTATATCTGATTGTAGAAATAGCTGTTATCGATGTATAAGGTCAGCTTTTTGTTGATCTTCAGTTTGACTTTTATGGCTGCATTATGATTATCGGACATTTCCGATCTGAGGTCCGGATTACCTACAATATTGTGGTTGTAGTCTACAAAATAGAGATAGAGCTCTTTGAGACCAGGCGCCCTGAATCCGCGCCCGTAAGCATACCTGAATGTGAGGTTTTTAATTCCCGAGAACATCAATTGAATGGACGGAATAAAGGGAGCTGAATAGCGCGTATTATAAGTGGCTCTGAAACCCGGTTTGATACTTAAACTTTTAAAGGGTTTGATTTCTGCGCAGGCAAACATGGCATAGTCGTTCATTCGGCCTCTGTCTGCTTCTATCTTGGTTCCGAACGCACTGTTGAAATTAATATCGTAACCCAACTGGAAACTGAAGTATTCCCTTATGGTATTACTGTATGTTCCGCGACTCATCAGATTAAGGAAAGAGGTGGAACTGTTGGCGTCGGGACTTGGAACCAGCTCAAGATTATTGCTAACCTTGGTGAGATCTTTTCTGTAGGTAACTTTGTCTCTCTGATAAAAACTGAAAGCCGACAATACGTTCCAGTAAGATCTTTTATTGATTCGCTCTTCAAGACTCAATGAAGTTATACTCCGGTTGGTCAGATAGTATTCATCATAAGCATATGCTTCGAGGTGATTAATGATAGGATTGCCCCTGTTTTCTATTTTCTCGTTGAAAATATCCGTCTTGAATCTGATTTTCAGCCTTCCGCTTTGGTTGTTGATGCTGAAATTCCCGAATACCTGTTGTTTGGGTTTCCATACCATAACCCTTGAATTGGGATTAGGCGAGTAACCGCCGAAAAAATTGCGGTTTATACTGGCGCCAAAATCAATGTCTTTTAATTTAACTACCCCACCGGCACCGAAATTGGTTTGTCTGATGGTTTCGTAATATCCGTTTGCATAAGCCAGGTATGGTTTAGCAGAATCGAGCATAATGCTCCTGGATACGAGATTGATGACCCCGCCCAGAGCATCGGTGCCATAAATGACAGATAAGGGTCCTTCAATTATTTCTATGCGGTCGATATTGGATAGATTTATCTGCCCTAAATCAATATTGCCGTTTTCGCGACCATTGATAGGAATACCGTCGAGCAGTATCTTCACATTCTGTCCGCTGATTCCCTGCAAACTCAAAGAGGAACCAAGTATATTATCATTTCCTATTCTGATGTTGTTTTCTTTGATCAGAAGATCCCGGAGATTGTAAGAACCTTGCCTTTCAATGGTTTGAGCACTGATGATGCGAACATTGTGAACGGTTTTGGATGCAACCGTAGGCTGAATATTGCCCGTACTAACAACCACCTTGCTGATTTCGGTGGTATCTTCAGTCTGCGCAATTGCAACGCCCGTGAAGAGCATTGCAATTACCAGAACGATATGTTTTTTTACTTTAGTCAATTAATTCTTAACAAGGGTCTGCTTATGCAGGCCGTTTTCCGTCTTAATCAGTATCAAGTAGATACCCGGATTCAGACCGGAAACATTGATGGAGGTTTCGCTGCTGCTCAATACAAGTCTTCCCTGCATATCGTACAGCATGACAGATTCGATGGTGTTTTCAGTTGATATTTTAACATTATTGCCGGCCGGATTCGGATAAACAACAAGCGCTGCATTTAAATCAGGTGAGCTTGTACTCAGAGTAGCCTCGTAAGTGTTAAAGGTTGTTTTGCCGAGAGAACCGCCTGCAAAAGATTTCATTGTTAGTTTGTAAATATTGGAATCGAGCGCTTCTACAAAATACACGAATGTATCAGTGATGGTGTATTTGAAAGTGGTATTGTCAAAAGTTTTCCAATCGTGTCCTACCGCAGAAATACTTGGATTGACTACTGCAGTTTTGTTGGATAGCCAAACTTCATTGCATTTTTTTCCTATGTTCCTTGTTACCTTTACTTTTGGATTGCTGAGCACACCGGTAACCGTATACGGAATTTTGCTGCCCATGTAATCAATCATGCCTTTGTATTTAGTCCAAACCATATCCCACTTGTCCAGATCCGGCTCTCTGTCAGTAAGTGTATTGCTCAGCACGTTGTAATAAACAAACATGCGTTTGCTGTAGTCCTTTTTGTTGATACTCAGATTAACAGAGTCAGAGTTGTCGACGTTAGAAATTATAATGCTCCAGAGACTGTCATAAGTCAGCTCCTTAACAAATACTTTTTTATACCAGCCGGCAGATTTGTTATAGAGCACGAATACACTGTTACCTACAACATTCTTGCTGCTCTGGTTATAAGTTCCCCATATAAAATCGAAAGGATTTACTTTTGGATAACCTTTGGTGAATGCACTTATGTTCCAGGTACTGTCTGAGTCTGTTAATTCAGGTAATGCGTACAAACCGGTGGTGTCAATGCTTCTCCAGTTGGCGGGATTAGCACCGTTAAGCTTTACCAGAGTAGTTCCGGTAGCGCCTGTCTGAGGATTCTCTCCAAGCGGTGAATTCACTCTTATGGCAACACCATTGGCGGGATTACTGGGAAATGAACTGTACTGAACTGAAATGGCCATATGCCAGTCGTTATTTGCTGAAGTTTTGACAACACCGTTGGAAAAACTGTAAAAAACATCGCTGCCGAGACCCGGTCCCATTGAGGTACTGTCATTGGCCGGACAAATCTGCGCGGAGGCCGTGAAAACGGCTAAAAATGCACTTGCTGATACTAATATTTTTTTCATTATAAACTGATGGTTATTTGTGGCCGCAAATGTACTAAATAATAGTCGTCTAACTGGTGTAAATTTTATTTATGACAAAAATATGACAGAGCCCTTGTCATTCCTTGCTTTCGAAGATATAACCCACCCCTCTTATGGCATTAAAATACTTAGGATTCTTGGGATCTATTTCAAAGTATTTTCTGAATGATAAAATGAAATTGTCTATGGTACGGGTAGAGGGATAAACCGAGTAACCCCAGACGGTCTGCAGAATTTTCTCCCTGCTCACTACCTCGTTCTTGTGTTCTATCAGGAGTTTCAGAAGCAAAACCTCTTTTTTGGTAAGGCTGATTTCACCGTTAATTCCCTTTGCCTCATGTTTTTCAAAATTGATATGGTTAGCTCCGAAGCTGAATTCTCTAAGTCCAAAGCCCGCACTGGCGACATGAGACCCTTTTCGGTTCATTAAATTGTTGATTCTCAGTTGTAGTTCTTCGAGATTGAATGGTTTGGTCAGATAATCATCAGCACCCTTTTTAAGTCCTGCAATCCTGTCTTCCACTCTGTTCTTGGCCGAGAGGAATAAAATCGGGACTTCCTGATTTTTAAGTCGTATGTTTTCGCATACATTCAGACCATCGATACCGGGTATCATGATATCCAGAATAACGAGATCAAACTGCTCGTCCTTGAATTTCTGAACGGCACTGGTTCCGTCTTTAACGCCGACAACCCGGTTTCCATCCATTTCAAGGTTAAGTTTCAATAGGTCGTGAAGACTTGATTCGTCTTCTACCAGCAAAATACGCTTACTCATAATTTAAAGATTTAAAGGTGATGATAAAAGTGGTTCCATTTGGCAGGTTGGATTCTGCCTTTATACTTGCATTGTGTGATTTCAGAATTTGTCTTACCAGAAACAATCCCAGTCCGGTGCCTTTACTTTCGCGGGTGTTTTCGTCGCCAACCCGGTAAAATTTATTGAAGATTGATTTGTATTCTTTCGGATCTATTCCTTTTCCATTATCCGACACAGTGATACTGAATTTTCCGTCATTATCAACGTATCGCACACTCAGGTCGGCATTTCTCCCTGCGTATTTGACGGCATTCTGAAACAGATTGCTGAAAACCAGTCTCAGTGACACTTCATCAAGCGAGATCTCCCGGCTTTCTTCGTCAAAAGTAAAACGCCCTGAATAATTAGGCTCAGACAATACCATTTCTGCTGTTTTTCTGATGAGTGCCGTAATGTCTGTCTTCACCATATTGTAACTGTAACTCTTGCCGTCGATTCTGGTTGCCAGCAACACATTGTCAAGCAACTCATTGAGCCGGTCCGAATTATTTACTATCTGTTGTATAAGGGTCTGCCTGATTTCTTCGTCGGTTTTGCGCTGCTGCAGTGTTTGTGAACTCAGTTTTATGGCGGTAAGCGGTGTTTTTAATTCGTGGGTAACCGACAAAAGAAAATTGTTCTGCATTTTATTGAGGTTGAGCAGCGATTCCAGTTTGCTGAATACCCACACAACCCCCGATATTACCAGTATGGTGAAGAATATTACCTCCGAGTAAAATGCTCTCTGCTTTTTAACAAAATTTCTGTATATCGCCTTAAACTCGGATGGTTCAATCTGAATATTTAAAAGGGTATGCAGATTACCCGCCGTGTCGTTCAGGGATAGTTTGGTATTGGTGTGGTAAGACCTGTTGAGATTGCCGTGTAATGTTTCTATCTCCGCCTTTCTGTTTTTATAGGTTATAAATGGGGCCTCATTTTTCTCGGATTTGTTGAATTCAATAAACTCCGATAATTTGTTGTGAATAACCATAGCGTTCAGCTTGAGATTATTGTATTCGAGCTGATACTCTTTTTCGGTGTAAGTGATAAATGAATACAGCCACCATCCGAAAACAGCAGTTATGTAAATGATGACAAAAACAAGGAATAGTCTTAACTTCAAAATCAGTATATATTTGCCAACTACAAAATTAGTTCATTTTAAATCAGGTAAATGTCTGAAAAATACACGCTGCAGCAACTTGCACTCCGGAATGGCCAGGACCGCCCCGAAATCTGGATTGCATACAAGGGTAAAATCTACGATGTTTCTGACAGCCGCTTATGGCGCAATGGCAAGCATTATGAGCATTGGGCAGGCCAGGATCTGACAGATGAACTGAAAGATGCGCCCCATACAGAAACAGTCTTCCTGAAATTTGTACAGGTCGGTGAATTAGTTTGAATTATGACTGTTTTTTTACAAAACTTAAGCATAATTGCATTGATACTTTTTAAGTATGGCCTGCATTTCTGAACGGACAATTAAGGTTTATATCATTGACCCCCGAATTAAAAATTTTGTTTAAGATTTATTGTCAAGGAATCAGTTTTGGCGAAAATTTCACAATTGAACAAATTCAAACGGGTAAATCGAAGTCAGCCGGCCTTACAATCAGCATCAGGATTAATGAATAAATCAAAACGAATACTGTTTGAAAAATTAAGAGGGTGATTTGGAAGGTTCGGTGACGAGGCTTGCGAAGTATGAAAAAGCGGAGTTTACTTAGCGTAAATGAGTATTTTTCATACGAGCATAACGAAGTCAGCGGGCCTTACAATCAGCCTCAGGATTAATGAATAAATCAAAACGAATACTGTTTGAAAAATTAAGAGGGTGAT
>CAZRKA010000068.1:9897-15961 GCA_964600345.1 uncultured Chitinophaga sp.
ATGAGTATTTTTCATACGAGCATAACGAAGTCAGCGGGCCTTACAATCAGCCTCACTTAGAGTACTTGTTCAACAGGCGTGTATGGCAGGTTGAATGCTTCAGAAACACCTTTGTAAACAACCTTACCATTTACAACGTTGAGTCCGAGCAGAAGTTCTGCATTCTGGCTGCAGGCTTGTTTCCATCCTTTATTGGCAAGTTGCAATGCGTAAGGCAAAGTGGCATTTGTGAGCGCCAGAGTAGAAGTGTAAGGAACGGCACCCGGCATGTTGGCCACACAGTAATGTATGATGTCGTCGACTACATAAGTAGGTTCGGCATGTGTAGTAGCTTTTGTCGTTTCAAAACATCCGCCCTGATCTACTGCCACGTCGACCAGCACAGCGCCTTTCTTCATCAGCTTCAGCATGTCTCTGGTAATGAGGTGAGGAGCTTTAGCGCCCGGAATCAAAACACCACCAATCACCAGGTCTGCTGTTCTGATAGCCTGTCTGATATTGTAACCGTTACTGTACAATGTCTGCACGTTTGCAGGCATAATGTCGTCGAGCTGTCTCAGTCTTGGAATTGAAATATCCATGATGGTAACATGGGCACCCATACCGGCAGCCATTTTAGCCGCCTGAGTTCCAACTATACCACCGCCGAGTACCACTACTTCAGCAGGTTTAACACCGGGAACACCGCCAAGAAGAATACCGCGGCCACCCATTGGTTTTTCAAGAAATTTAGCACCTTCCTGCACACTCATTCTACCGGCTACTTCGCTCATTGGCACAAGTAATGGAAGGCTGCGGTCTGCTTTCTCAACTGTTTCGTAAGCAAGACAAATTGCACCGCTGGCTATCATGGCATTTGTAAGTGGCTCGTAACTGGCAAAGTGAAAGTATGTAAACAGCAACTGATCTTTTTTAATCAGTTTATACTCGCTTTCAATTGGTTCTTTTACCTTGACAATCATTTCGGCAATGGCGTATACCTCTTCAATGCTTGGTAGCATTTGAGCACCTGCCTCAACATATTCTTCGTCAGAAAATCCGCTACCGGTTCCGGCTGTAGCCTGCACATAAACCTTGTGTCCGTGCTTTACAAACTCGCTAACGCCTGCCGGTGTTACCGCAACGCGGTTTTCGTTGTTCTTAATTTCTTTAGGGACTCCTATAATCATAATGTATTTTTATAAAAAGTGGTGCAAAAGTAGTTATTTCCTTTCTGATTAAAAAAATAGTTTGAATTTTGTAGCTGAAACAGCTGTCGATGCTTCTTTACAGATATTCAGAAGTATGTTTATGCAAACATAAGCAGTCCGTATTTTTTACTGATAGCAAGCTTCAAAAACAGGCCTCCGATGATTTACGGCAGGTATTCACTAAGTCTGTATTTCATATTGAAAAAATATCCTACATTTGCGCGAAATGATTATCGGAACTATTAAGGAAATCAAAGCTGCCGAAAAAAGAGTAGCTCTGAGTCCTGATGTTGTCAAGAACCTGATAAAACAGGGTTTTGAATGTTGCATAGAGACCGGCGCAGGTCTCGCATCTAATTTCTCGGACTCTGCCTATTCGGCTGCAGGTGCCAAAGTGCTTAATTCTGCTTCGGAGGTTTTTAATTCATCCGATGTAATAGTAAAAGTGAATGCCCCTGAAAAAAGCGAAATCCCGCTATTGCGCGAGAATCAGGTCTTAATTTCTTTTATTTACCACTTAAGCAATCCGGAACTTGTGTCTGAAATAAATGCCCGCAAGGCCGTGGTGTTTTCGATGGATGCCATTCCGCGTATCTCCAGGGCTCAAAGTATGGATGCGCTGAGTTCGCAGGCTAATCTGGCAGGTTACAAAGCAGTAATTCTCGGCGCTCATCATTCAGCAAGAATTTTTCCGATGCTGATGACTGCCGCCGGAACCATTACACCCTCCAAAGTACTGATTTTCGGGGCGGGTGTGGCAGGACTGCAGGCCATAGGAACCGCAAAACGCCTCGGTGCCGTTGTCGAAGTAACAGATATTCGCCCTGAAACAAAAGAACAGGTTGAATCGCTCGGTGGTAAATTCATCAGTTTCGATACGGGTGAGGTAAAAATTGAAGGCGGATATGTCAAAGAAACCGGAGAAGATACTCTCAAAAAACAAAGAGAAATCCTCGGTAAACACCTCGCTGCTGCTGATATCGCAATTACCACTGCTTTGATACCCGGTAAAAAAGCCCCTGTGCTGATTACCGAAGAAATGGTAAAAAACATGAAACTCGGCAGTGTCATTATTGATATGGCAGTTGAACAGGGAGGTAACTGTGAATTGAGTGAAGCAGGTAAAATTGTAGAAAAACACGGGGTTAAAATTGTCGGTGAACTTAATCTGCCATCACAACTGGCGCAAAACGCAAGCGAAAGTTATTCCAAGAATATCCTTGCCTTCCTGACCCATCTGGCCGGAAAAGATGGTTTCAAATGGGAAATGGATGAAGAAATAACCAAAGGAACTCTCATCTGCAAAGACGGCAATATTTTAAGACAATAACAAATTAATACAGTAGAAATGCAATCAATCATAAGCTTTGTTTCAGAAAATCAGTTGATGATATACCTGGTTATCCTGATGATTTTTGTCGGTATAGAACTCATCGAAAAAGTACCGTCTGTGCTTCATACACCTCTGATGAGCGGAGCAAATGCCATACACGGTGTTGTGATTATAGGTGCCATCATCATTATGGGTGGAGCAGATAATATCTACGCAACCATACTCGGATTTATAGCCGTGGTGCTCGGAACACTCAATGTGGTGGGCGGATTTGTGGTGACAGACCGCATGCTGGACATGTTTAAGAAAAAGAAGAAATAAGGATATAACAACAGTTACTTTACATTATAAATGGAACAGGAAATTCTCAATATCATATACATCATCGGATCGGTCTCTTTTATCGTAGGCATCAAGATGCTGGGTAAACCCGAAAAGGCAAAACTCGGCAATCTGATAGCTGCTTTTGGAATGGGTTTAGCCATTGCAGGTACTATCTTTTTGTATAAAGACAGCAGCGGTGAAGGGTTGAAAAACTATGCCTGGATATTCGGGGGACTAATACTTGGAAGTGTCATTGGTACTGTGATGGCTAAAAAAGTAAAAATGACCGGAATGCCGCAAATGGTTTCATTTTTCAATGGCATGGGCGGGGCCTGCGCTGCTCTGATTTCACTGGTTGAATTTGATCACCTAAGTCATGAAGGAGATTTTACTTCGGCTCCTTCATTAAAACTGATTATTATTTTTCTGGGACTCATCATTGGTTCCATTTCATTTGCCGGCAGTATGATTGCTTTTGGCAAGCTGGATGAGAAAATAAAAGATAAAACATTACCTCTTCAGCAAGTCATCAATATCGGTTTGCTGCTGGTTATTCTTGGAATTGCCTTTGCCGCATCATTCGGTATGATTGGCAATCCGCTTGTTCTTTACATCATACTGGCACTTTCGCTGATCTACGGTGTATTATTTGTTATGCCGATAGGCGGTGCCGATATGCCGGTGGTGATTTCCCTGCTCAATTCGTTTACAGGTGTAGCTGCTGCCATGGGTGGATTCCTTTACGACAATAAAGTCATGCTGTTCGGTGGTATACTCGTTGGAAGCGCCGGTACATTGCTCACAGTGGTAATGTGCAAGGCCATGAACCGCTCGCTGACCAATGTGCTGATAGGCAATTTCGGCGGTGCCTCATCAGGCGGTGGCGAAGGCAAAACAATCACAGGAAACATCAAGGAAATAAGCAAGACCGATGCTGCAGTATTGATGAAATACAGCAAAAAGGTGGTGATAGTTCCGGGATACGGACTCGCTGTAGCTCAGGCTCAGCACGTGTGTCACGAACTGGAACAGTTGCTGGAAAGTGAAGGTGTTGAAGTTAAATACGCCATACATCCGGTTGCGGGTAGAATGCCCGGTCACATGAATGTACTGCTGGCTGAAAGTAACGTGAGCTATGATAAACTGGTTGAAATGGATGACATTAATCCCGAGTTTAAAACAACAGACGTGGTGTTGATAGTTGGTGCCAACGACGTGGTAAATCCTGCGGCCAAAACCGATCCAAGCTCTCCTATTTACGGCATGCCAATACTCGATGTGGAGGATGCAGCTCATACCATAGTCATGAAACGCAGCATGAAAGCCGGTTATGCCGGTATTGAAAACGAACTCTTTTACAGCCCCAAAAACAGCATGTTGTTTGGCGATGCCAAAAAAACACTTACAGATCTGGTGACTGAAATGAAGAGTCTTTGATATTAGCCTGACTGCTTTAGCTCAAAACTAAAGTCAGGGCATATTTGAAAATATGCGAATTTTAAATTCTTAAGCTGTTTCCTGACAGCTCTTATTCTTCTCACCGACTTTTACTTTAGAAATATTTTCTGTCATTAACTTTATAAAAAGTTTAACCCGGATTTGACATTCAGGAATATCCCGAATTTAAATTCATTATTTATTATGCGAAAAAGTCTGGAATTAAATTAAATAAATTATATATTTGGATATGAAAAACTTATTGTGTTTATTTTTTTTACTTACAAGTTCATTGTTATTCTCCCAACAGATTCTGGTCGAAAATGCAAGCAATTACCTTGGTTATTCTAATTATCAGGTAGAAAACTCAAAGTCGGGAGCTTCCTATTTTTACAATATTGTACTAAATGACTCTATCAGATTTGCGGATACTGTTTTTAGAAATACCAGCGGCAAAGCAAGGACTTTGCTGATTAAAGCTGATAAGGATAACCAATTATTATGGTTCATAGATTTGCCGGCTGACAGCTATAAGAAATCATACAAATTCAAAAATTTAATACTTCAATTGATAGATTTTACAGATACTGTATTTGAGGTAAAAAATAAGAAACTCACCAATCCTGATGGAGAAACATCTTTTTGCCTGGTAATGATAGATTCCAATGGCTTAAATCCAAATTTAGTGAACCTCGGCCACAGCTTTAAAGATTCCGTTCTCAGCAGTCTGTATTACAATGGGTATACAATCAATAGTTCAGGAAATATAGTGATGTCAGGCTATCAACTGGGTTCCATGTATCTGGATGGAACAACCTATTACAATGATACCTTTATGGCAAAATACTTTGTCTATGAAATGGATTTGAATGGAAATGTCTTGGCATTTGACTATTTATTTAAATGTGACAATCCTTACCTGAAAATTTCGGATTGTATTGAAAATGGCAATAAATTGATTTTCGAAACCAGTTTTGATTCTCTGCTTATAGATAATAAGACTTTTACATCAACAGAGATACTTGGGTACACGCTAAATGATTTAGCCTTAATTGTATTTGATAAAAACTCAAGGTCTCTCTCATCATATACCGTCGTGTTTGATTCATTTGCCAATAGTTTGTCTGCAATTGACCCGATTACATCTATTGGACAAACTATTTTATGGTCGGTAAATTCAAGTGTTCGTTACATTAAAGTTAAAGATTCGGTATATCTTGCAGATTACGATCATGAGAATTTTGTATTTCTAATCGACATCAATACAGGTCAGCCTATTTCCAAATATGCATTAAATGAAGAAATTGAATCAATACCATTTGACTTTGATTATATAAACGAACAGAACTATGTCATAACATTTAGAAACCCCGGCTCATTTGTGAAAATAAATAATCAAACCTTTCCGTTTTCTGTTCCAAATGTCACGGCATTTATTGTCATTGAACCATTAAAATCACCCAAATTGATCTATCAGGTTAATGGAAATGCTTACTCATTTAAATTGACAGCATTTACAGAATCAAGAATGGAATTTTTTGTAAACTACTTTGCTAAAAATGCTAATATTTTATTTAAAACATTAAATGTTGGTCCGAATTCTGAAATTAACAATTGGAAATTTCAAACCACATTTTATTCGCTGGAAAACTTCTCGCGTATAAATAAAACAGAACAAGTGAATATAAACCTTTTTCCCAATCCTGCCAATGACGTCCTTTACTTTAGTATCACTCATTCTACAAATGCGGTTGAGAAAGTTTATGACATAACTATTTAT
>CAZRKA010000069.1:0-15217 GCA_964600345.1 uncultured Chitinophaga sp.
TCTGCATAGATAACATCAGGAATTCATATCTGAAAATAAAACTAATTAATATTGAAGGTAAAGTGATATATGAAACAGAGTTTATTGAAAAAACCTTACAAATTAAAGACTTGACACCGGGTATATACACTTTACTGATATTTGACGAAAACCGAATTTACAATCAGATTCTGACAATTCTTCAATGAGGCATTTATCAATAATTCATTGATATTCAATGTCCTATTTGCTTAATCGAGCCGATATTTCCCTTCCTATTCAAAAAAGTAAATTATTTCTTTCTGACAATTAACTAATTGTTATAATTAATAGTTTGAAAAGTCAATTTGCATAAAAAGTCGGTTTACTCTATTTTTGTTCAAACTTATGAAACAGAAAGCAGCTTTTTTCTTTGCATTTTCAATGCTGAGCATGCTTTTGACCAATGTAGTAGTTTACATTCATAAGTACAATGTTTCGCAATATGCAGAATTTCTGGAAACAGAGGAATCGGAAAGCAACGATTTTATTAAAATCAAAACTGATCATGTTTACCAGATGTTTCACAATACAGTCAAAATTTTTTCGATTAAGGAATCGGACAGGATTTATTGTTTGATGCATCAGAAATTCATTTCTTCTTTTTCGGTAAAACCGGAAACCCCGCCTCCCAATCTGTAGTTTATTTAAATTGACGGACAAAAAATGGATAATTTATTTTTAGATTAAATTATCCGGAAATTTCATTTTTTTATTTTAAACATTCATATGAAAACAAGAAGGAAGAGACTTCCTGAGAATATACATATAGTACGAGGCCAGACCCAAAAAAACGTAAACAAAACCATACTAGAAGAACTGATCAACAGATATGATCAGCAAACAGGCATTAAGATACTCGACCTGCCATGCGGCAAACTCGAATTTCTCAATTATGTCAGAATACTTTTTCCGAATTCTAAGCTCACCGGCGCCGACATTATGCCTCATCCCGATACCGGTACAATTGTATTTCACCAGAAGGACCTGAGCAAGAATTTTAATTTTAATGATGGCGAGACATTCGATCTTATTACCAGCATCAGTGGTATTATGATGTTTGGAAACACGCAATGCTTCATTGAAAACTGTTCAAAACTGCTCAGTAAAGGTGGCACACTCATCATAACCAACGATAATCCGGCAACAATCAAAGATCGGATTTCATACCTGATGCTGGGGCGGTTCAGAATATTCGGACAGGTTTTTGAAGACCACGAAACGCTGACTCAGCTTGTTTTAATTCAGGAACTGGTGCGATTACTTAGAGTAAATGGAATAGAAATAACAAATGTTAAGTATACTTCATTCTATCCAAAAGACTTAATATATGTTCCATTTGCGTTGCTTGTGTTTCCTTTTCAGTTGGCATATCTTGCAACAAGAAAGACGAGTTTACCTAAACGGCTTATATATGCTAAATACGCATTCAGGCAAATGTTCTGCCGACATTACATTGTTTACGGGAAAAAGGTGTAAACTGTTTCATATTTTTAGGAATAAATCCGGTATTATTTCATAAAAAACAAATAATATTGCGGCGCTTATTCTTAAAACTGAAACAAAAACACTCATGAAATCTGATATTACAGAAAGAGACCCACTATTTGACAATGCTAAATTAATACTGATACTATTAATGGTATTCGGTCATTTCACATTTGAAAACCGTCAACATCCGCTTATGATGGCATTGTGCAACGGTATTTATTCATTTCACATGCCTTTGTTTATTATCATTTCCGGTTATTTCTCCAAAAAGATACTGTCTCAGCGGCTAAATGATGTGACACAACTGCTTATCCCCTATTTGGTTTTTGAAGCAATGCATTATGCATTTACTTCAATCAGCGGATTAGGGCACGGGCATCTGCAATTTTATTATCCGACATATCAGAACTGGTATCTCCTTTCGCTTTTTACATGGCGCTTGCTTATACCTTATTTCCGATTCATAAATATGCAGGTGGGTATTTTAATTGCCGGTATAATGGCAGTTGGTGCCGGCTTTGTGAATCAGTTCGGTGATTTCCTTAGTTTATACCGTAGTTTTTATTTAATACCGTTCTTTGTTCTTGGATATTATTTACCTGACATCAGATCCATGCTTGGCAAATTCCGGAAACAGCGAGTCATTATGCAAGTCCTGTTCTTTGTTGCGTTCGGTATAATCCTGACATTTTCACTGGTTTCGGCTGAAACAGCTGAAGATATGCATTTTGCTTTTGTACCGAATACAGGTTACGGCGAATCCCGTCATCTCTTGTTAAGATCTTTTGCTCTTATAACAGGTTTTGTCATGTCATTTCTTTTCCTCTTTATGATACCTGAAAAAAAGACTTTTTTTACAGCCGCAGGAAAGAATACTATGACAGTTTTTATGTTACATATGTTTATAGTCTGGCCTGTTATCAAGGCAGGAATCCCATATATAAGCATAGTAAGCGAATTTATCAGTCTGCTTATTGCCATACTCATAACTTATATTCTGAGCAGAGATGTGACAAATAAGTACCTGATGCCATTAACCGATCCGGTCGGTTTCATTGGACGGATAAAAAAATCTGAAAGTAAATGATGAGACCTATGAACTGGATATTGATATTATTCTTTACAGGTGTTTTGATCTTTCTGATTATAAACAGCAGAAGAAAAGGGGGTGAGATTATCAGAATTCGCTTTAATTCGGTTTCGCTCACAGGTAATGGCATGAATGAACCTCCTGTGAGAAACGTTTCCATATACCTTCCTGAGGACTACGAAACATCAGGCAGGAATTATCCCTGCGTTTACTTTCTACATGGATTCGGTGGAAATGATGAAATTATTCACTCGCTGGAAATTAAAGAATTATTTGATAAAGCTATTAGAAAGAAAATTATTCCACCCCTTATATTGATATTTCCCGACAGCAAAACAAAGTTTAACGGCAGTTTCTACACAAACTCCGACTATGCCGGAAACTGGGCTGATTACATTGCAAAAGACCTGGTTACATACATTGACAGTCATTACAGAACCATCAGAGATAGGGAAAGTCGCGGAATTGCCGGTCATTCCATGGGAGGCAATGGCGCCCTTAAACTTTCCATGCTTTATCCTCAGGTATTTTCATCCGTTTATGCACTTAGTCCAAGTATATTATATTGGGATGAAGAACTAGTTCCGGAACATCCGGCTTTTTTGAAAATACAGCAGGCTCAAAAGCTTGAAGATGTGGTATATGACCTTTATCCAATTGGATTTCTGGCAATGGGGAGCACCTATTCAGCAAATCCGGATAAACCTCCATTCTTTTGTGATATGCCTGTATATTACGAAAACGGAAAAATGAAACTTGACAGCGCTGTTTTCAATATCTGGGAAAAAGAATTTCCGCTTAAAATCGCAGAAAGATCGGTTGATAAACTTAAAATGCTTAAAGGTATAGCATTCGACTGGGGAGATAGTGACGAATTTGCACATATTCCACCAACCTGCAGAAAACTCAGTGCAACACTTAAATCAGCAGGAATCGAACATTTTGCTGAATCATATTCCGGCAACCATGAAAACAGAATCGGCACATTTAATGGCCGGATTTACCGTAAATTAATCCCTTTCTTCTCAGATAAATTAAAATTTCAGGTTGATTAAGAAGCTGACAAATAACTTATAAACATCCTGAAAAACAAGTATTTAAATGTCTTAATTCAAACCTATTAACATTTTATCTACCATCTTCTTGGATAAACCATAAATGCATTGTATAATTGCGTTGTAAAATACGTAAATATTGCACCAATGCAGGGGTGCATAATTGAAATGCAATTTAATAAAACTAAACACGTTACAATAACTCTCAATACAGAACCATTGCTCTGAAATTTTTACCTTTAATTACCTACGCCATGCTATAATTAACAGGGCTTTTGTAGTAAAAGGCAACTGAAGTTGAAAATACACTTATAAATACACAATAAAATCGAACACAAAACACAAAATATTATGACTGATCTAATGAAAGCAAAAGATGCCCGTATTGCAAAATATCTTCAGTACAAATACATACTGGTGACACCGGCATACGAAGATGGCATTGCCCTGATTAAACTCAACCGTCCTGAAATCCACAATGCACTTTCACTTGCCCTGATGGAGGAACTTGGAGATGCATTAACAAGCCTCGACAAAGATCCTGAGGTTAAGTCAGTAATATTAACAGGTAATGACAAAGCATTTTCTGTAGGAGCCGACCTCAAGGAAGTTTCTGAAAGCAAAACAATAGATTTATTAATTATTGATCAGTTCAGTATCTGGGATGAAATGGGCAGATTCAAAAAGCCGCTTATTGCAGCCGTTTCCGGATGGGTTGTAGGCGGAGGATGCGAACTGGCCATGCTTTGCGATATGGTAGTGGCATCAGATACAGCCCAGTTCGGTCAGCCTGAAATTAAGCGCGGAATT
This sequence comes from uncultured Chitinophaga sp., assembly GCA_964600345.1. Lineage (GTDB taxonomy): Bacteria > Bacteroidota > Bacteroidia > NS11-12g > UBA955 > JABMMZ01. Next base: position 4,465 of record CAZRKA010000069.1, read on the forward strand.
GGTTCCGGTGCAGGCGGAACACAAAGACTTCCGAGAGCGGTAGGTAAAGCTAAAGCAATGGAAATAATCTTAACCGGTGATTATATCGATGCGGAATACGCGTTTCAGATTGGTTTGATCAACAGAGTATACCCTGTAGACCAATATCTGGAAGGAGCACTTAAAATAGCGCGCAAAATAAGTGAATTGCCTCCTCTTGCGGTGCGACTTGCCAAAGAATCGGTTAACAAGGCATTTAACTCTACCCTTTCTGACGGACTTACATTCGAGAGAAAGAATTACTATCTCACTTTCTCAACCGAGGATCAGAAAGAAGGTATCAAGGCTTTCCTCGAAAAGAGAAAAGCCAACTATTCCGGGCACTAAAGCTCCTCTATTTTTCGGCAAAAACCACCTTCATTCCAAGTAATAACACAGGACCGCTGTACCTGCTGTATTTGCCATTATCAAAATAAGCACCGCTTAAACCAATGTCGTAACCGGCTTTCATGTCTATTGAGAGTTTTGCGTTGATGTTATACTGGGCACCAACAACGTGCAAGGTGGACAGATAAGTATGGTTCTCAATATTTGAGTGATAAAGCGTTGGATTCAGCAAAAGCGAAGGTCCGTAATAAACAGCCGCCTTTTTCCCAAAATAACCAAGCTTTGGCATCAGTATAAAACTCAGGTAATCGGCCTGTATACTTTTTCCTATACTCCGCTGACTATATATGAGATTGGTTTCGATACCTATGTATTTATTAAAAGTCTTACCGATTGAAAAACCATAGAGGGGTTGAAAACCACCGGGATTAATCCCGATTCTGTTCAAACCGGCATTATATCCCAGCTCCATCGAAAAAATACTTGTATTTGACAACATAAACAGTCCGAAAAGCAATAGTTTATGTCTGATTCCGGTATAAATCGGTTTCAGGATGTGATAATTAAAGTTTGAAATCAGTTTCATATTTCTTCTTCAGGTAATTATAAAATTCCATCTGTGCCCTGATTCTGGGAATACCTGTCGGTTTATATTCGTTGATTTGGTAGGCATCCAGAATCCTCGCTTTTGTATTATCCGATAGCTGAATATTGATTAATTCCCTGAGTTCTTCCTTAATATGATTACTTAAAATCGGGAAACATACTTCAATCCGGCTATCCAGATTCCTGGTCATCATATCTGCCGAACCCATGTACATCTGCTCTTTACCTCCATTTGCAAAAATATAAATACGCGCGTGTTCCAGAAATTTGTCTACAATACTGATGGCATGTATGTTTTCACTCTGACCCTTGACACCCGGCGTCAGACAACAGATACCCCTTACAATAAGGTCTATTCTAACCCCTGCCCTGCTTGCATCATAAAGTTTTTCTATTAATTCGGTATCCACCAGGCTGTTCATCTTCATGATGATATAGGCCTTCAAACCTGCCCTGGCATTGTGGATTTCACGGTCTATCATGTTCAGCATAGACTGACGCAGATTGATCGGCGAAACCAGCAGATTTGTAAAACGGTATTTCTCAGGTTTAAAATCTTCAATCAGCTTAAAGACTTTTTTCAATTCGCCGGTCAGTTTTTTATTACAGGTCAGTATTGAATGATCGCAGTATATGCGGGCAGTCTCGCCGTTGTAATTCCCTGTTCCAACATGGGCATAATCTCTGATTGTATTCTTTTCACGCCTTGAAATCAGGCACATTTTTGAATGTACTTTATAACTTGGAATGGTAAAAAGTACCGTGGCGCCTTCATCTCTCAGCTTATTGCTCCAGTAAATATTGTGTTCTTCGTCGAAACGGGCCTTTAGTTCCATCATCACTATAACCTTCTTCCCGTTTTTTACTGCATTGATAAGGGCATTCACCACATTCGAATTTTCGGCAACCCTGTATAAAGTTATTTTAATGCTGATGACATTGGGATCGATGGCAGCCTCACGCAGCCACCGGATAATATAACTGAAAGGCTGATATGGATTACTGATGAGGAAATCCTTTTTCCTGACGGCATTGAATATAGTCTTCGCCTTATCGAGTTCACTGATATACAAGGGTTCGATTTTCTGGTACTTTAAATCTGTCTTTTTTATATCCGGAAATCCAATAAAATCTCGGAAATTATGGTAACGTTGACCGGGAATTAGTTCGTCTTTTGACAATCTCAACTTTTGATTGATAAACTGAATAAAGTCCTTTGGCATTTCCTGATCGTATATAAGCCGAACCGGCTGACCTTTTTTACGCTGTTTCAGTGAATTCCGTATGGTATCCAATATATCAACCGACACATCGCTTTCCAGATCAATTTCAGCATCTCGTGTAAGTTTAATGGTATAGGCCTCGAAAATATTGAATTCGAAACTCGAAAAAACAATGTCCAGATTACATCTGATAACATCGTCTATGAACATCAGATAAGTATTGCCGCCTTGCTTGGGCAACTGATAAAATCGCTTCTTTACCTTGGTCGGCAGTGGAATCAAAGCATAATTTACCTCTTTGCTAATCGAATTGCTGAGTTTACAGGCCAGATAAACTGTATTGTCGCGTAAAAATGGGAATGAACGTTTTTCGTCCAGAATCAGAGGAAAAATTGTATTGATGATTTCCTCCCTGAAGTAGCGCCGAACTTCTAGTGTTTGCTGAATATTCAGTTGTTTTTCGTTAACAAAGTAAACATTCTTTGAGCGAAACTCGTCTAATAGCTTTGCGTAGATATTATTGAATTTAACCTGCTGAATAACAACCTTGTTGTAAATATCCTGCAGTATTTCCTGAATTTCACGTTTGTTAATATTGCGACTACGTGCATTTTTAACCTGCAGCATTCGTTTGTTAGTTGCAACCCTTACCCTGAAAAACTCATCCAGATTGGACGAAAATATACCTAAAAACTTGAGCCGTTCAAGAAGAGGCACCGATACATCGTTAGCCTCCTGCAAAACTCTGTCGTTAAACGAGAGCCAGCTAAGTTCACGGTTTATGGTTCTGGCTTTCTTCTTAGTCATGATTGCTTAATCGTATTTTTACGTATACCGGCAAATGGTCGCTGTACCCATTCAGCCACTTGTTTCCTCCAAAAGTTCTGAGCGGATAACCGGCGTATTTACCTTTCTGAAACAACCATTTTTCGGAAAGTATTCCAACCGATCCGCTGACATAATCTGATTTTACCCCATCGTTTAATGCGGCACTGATTATAATCTGGTCGAGTATATTCCAGCGGTCGCGAAACCTGTAAGTACCCTCCTTCTTTTTATCAAACGTATACATGAGATTAAACAAGTCTGATTGCTTATTGTTTTTCATGTTACCAGCCTTCAGTGCAGATGCCATGCTGTAATCCCAGGGTTCGTCGTTAAAATCGCCGCAAATAATCAGTGCCGAACTTTTAGTATTGCATTTCTCACTGATAATCCTTCGGCAAAGTTCGGCTGCCTCGACACGTTTTGGGGCTGATATATCCTTTCCTTCACGTCTTGAGGGAAAATGACAGACCATAATCTGAAAAGTATCAGGAGAAGTTTTTGACAATAGTTTTGCCCATAAAACAGACCGGCTTTTATCGCTGCTATCTGCCGACTGGCGTAAAGGAAATGCAGCAGAATCCAGTAATTTGAATTTATCGCTATTGTACATTAAAGCTACGTCAATACCTCGTTCATCTTCAGATTCAAAATGTAAGACACGGTGGATTGCCTTAGGGCTGCATTTTTTAGCCAGGTTCTTAAGTGCTGCTGCCGTTTCGAGTTCGCAGACACCAAGCAGATCAGGTACCCCACCGGGAAAAGCATATAATACCCTGCTCAGTTTGTTCAGTTTCTGATGATATTTTTCTGAATTCCAGAGGTATTTACCATTTGGTGTAAATTCTTCATCTGCTTTATCCGGGTTATCAATCGTATCAAACAGATTATCGAGATTGTAAAATCCAAGCAGAACTTCACTTTCTTGCGACAGGCGTTTGGAATCGGCGCAATTGAGTGCGGAAAACAGGACTAAAACAGACAATATCAATAAGTTACGAAAATACAAACTCAATTTGCAAAGTAAGACAAATTAAGTATCATTTGAGCAAAAGGCATATAATTAAACCGTTAATTTCAACATTTAATATGTTAGTAATCTATTATTATAAATTATAGTAATTTGACTACTTTTGCAGCCCATAAAAATCAATGACATTAATTAAATCAATTTCAGGTTTTAGAGGTACAATTGGTGGAGCTCCTGACGAGAATCTGACACCTGTTGATATTGTTAAATTTGCAAGTGCGTACGGAACCTGGGTAAAAGAGCAGAAAAGTGGCAAACTGATTATTATCGGAAGAGATGCCAGAATTTCGGGCAAGATTGTTTCAGATCTGGTTTCGTCGACTTTACTGGCGCTTGGACTGGATGTCAAGAATCTCGGTCTCTCCACGACACCTACAGTTGAAATGGCTGTGAAACTCGAAAAAGCAGCAGGTGGTATAATACTAACTGCCAGTCACAACCCCAAACAGTGGAATGCGTTAAAACTTCTGAATAAGAAAGGTGAGTTTATTTCAGCGGCTGAGGCCGGCAGAGTTCTGGAAATTGCAGAAGCCAATGCATTCGAATACGCTGATATTAATTCGCTCGGCACTTATTCTGATGACAACACATATATTCAAAAGCATATCGATGAGATATTGAAACTCCCTCTGGTGGATGTTAAAGCCATCAAAGAAAAGAAATTCAGTATTGTGGTGGATGCGGTTAACTCCAGCGGAGGCATAGCTGTCCCTATGTTGTTGAAAGCACTCGGAGTTGAAACTATTATTGAACTTAATTGCGAACCTACCGGACATTTCGCACATAACCCTGAACCGCTTCCCGAACATCTAACCCAACTTTCAACTACCGTAAAGGCCAAGAAAGCACATTTGGGTATTTGCGTTGATCCCGACGTAGACAGGCTAGCGCTTGTCGGAGAAGACGGTGGTATGTTTGGAGAAGAATATACTCTGGTAGCAGTTGCCGATTATGTATTGAAAAACAGCAAAAAAGGCAATACCGTTTCAAACCTCTCCTCAACCAGGGCACTAAAGGATATTACCGAAAAAGCGGGTGGTAAATACTCTGCCAGTGCCGTAGGCGAAGTAAATGTGGTTGAAATGATGAAAGAAACCAAGGCTGTGATTGGCGGAGAAGGCAACGGAGGTATCATATATCCTGATCTTCACTACGGCAGGGATGCGCTTGTCGGTATAGCGCTTTTTCTCAGTTCACTTTCCAAATCGGGTAAAACCTGTACGGCTTTGCGCATGAGTTTTCCGAATTATATAATCTCAAAGAATAAAGTTGACCTGAGCAGCGATATCAATCCGGAAGAAATTCTTGAGAAGATAAAAGACAAATACAAGAAGTTTGAAATCAACACAACCGATGGTGTGCGTATTGATTTTGACGAAGAGTGGATTCATCTCAGGCGTTCCAATACCGAACCAATCATACGTATTTACGCCGAGAGCAAATCTGAAACCACTGCCCGCAATCTAACAATGAAGATCATCAAAGACATCGGCGAGATTGCCAACAGGTAAAACTGCTTCAACTTTAACACTACATTTCAAAACATGTCATTACAATGCGGTATAGTGGGATTGCCAAATGTGGGCAAATCCACGCTTTTCAATTGCCTTAGCAATGCAAAGGCCCAGGCGGCCAACTTCCCTTTTTGCACCATAGAACCTAACGTAGGAGTTATAACTGTGCCTGACGAGCGCCTCAAAAAGCTTACTGAAATAGCAAAACCACAGAATATCGTTCCTGCTACAGTAGAGATTGTAGATATTGCAGGTCTGGTAAAAGGTGCCAGCAAAGGCGAAGGACTGGGCAATCAGTTTCTTGGTAACATTAAAAATACTCAGGCAATATTACATGTACTGAGATGTTTTGAAGACGACAATATCATTCATGTCGACGGCAGTGTTGATCCGGTGCGAGATAAAGAAATAATCGATACGGAATTGCAGTTGAAAGATCTGGAAGCCGTTGAGAACAGGCTGGCCCGTGTTCAGAAGCAGGCTAAAGCAGGCGATAAAGAATCGGCAAAGATTGCAGATGCCTGTGAAAAATACAGAGATCATCTCCTGAAAGGACTCAATGCCCGCACACTGGATACATTGACAGACGAACAAAAAGAATTGACAAACGATCTCAATTTGCTTACCGGTAAACCGGTTTTATATGTCTGCAATGTCGACGAGAAAAGCCTTCCGAACGGAAATGCGATGGTAGATAAGGTAAGGTCAATAGCGGCAGCCGAAGGAGCAGATGTATTGGTAATATGTGCTGCTGCCGAAGCGGAGATTGCCGAACTCGAAGACCCCGAGGAACGCGCAATGTTTCTGAACGATTTAGGGATGTCTGAAAGCGGAGTAGCCAAACTGATTAAAGCCGCCTATAAAATGCTCAACTACATCACTTATTTTACCGTAGGTGAAAAAGAAGTAAGAGCATGGACAATCACAAAGGGTATGAAGGCCCCACAGGCTGCAGGTGTTATACATACTGATTTTGAGAAAGGATTTATCAGGGCAGAAGTTATTAAATACGACGATTACCTTAAATACGGCACCGAAGCGGCAATTAAAGAAGCCGGCAAACTTGGTGTGGAAGGAAAAGAATACATTGTTAAAGACGGCGACTGTATGCATTTCCGTTTTAATGTGTAAATTCCGGGATTTAGTAAAATTCTCATAAGGATTTAAAATACTAAGTATTTAAATCGGAAGCCCGATTCTATTGGTGATTCAGTGAATTGACAAATTGGATATTGCGGTATTTTAACGTCAATATTAAGTTCTTAAAAATATTTTTAAAATAGGTTTGTAAAGCTCACAGATTTTACTACTTTTGCACCACCTTTTTGATTCCGTAGCTCAGCTGGTAGAGCATTACACTTTTAATGTAGTGGTCCTGGGTTCGAGTCCCAGCGGGATCACAAGTAAAACCTGAGCGAAAGCTTGGGTTTTTTTATTTATACGCAGACCGCAACAAATCTTGATTTGATTGCGGGATCAGTATAAATAAAAAAGAAAACATTTGCTCTGAAATGTTTTACTTGTGCAGAGCCTTCGTAGCGCCCGGGCCCATTCGCGCTTAGCGGATATTCCCGGCGGGATTGCAAAAAAAGCCATCCGGAAATAGCTTTCTTTGTTTTGTAGAAATTATAATACTTGTTCATTTATCTCTGTCTCTTCATAGCAAACTGCATCAAGTCCTGTTTTCCATTCTGTATTCCGGAAATTTCTGCCAGCAGCGAATCCTGCCCTATGCGGCGGTACTTTATAACAGTTGGAAAATCGTGAGATGGATTTTCGAAAACCCATAAATCTTTATCAGTATGTGTCAGTTTGAATTGAACGGGCCTGCCCTGATTTTGATTTTTTACCACAGGAATGTAATTTAGTTCGGCACCCGTTTGTTCAAGGGTAATGGTTTCAGACGAAAGCGTGTCACTGCCTGAAACAAAATAGCTTTTTCCGGCATATACAGAATCATTTTGAATTGACCATACTTCAATGGCATTTCCATGTGGTGATTGGCTGAGCCAGCTTCCTTGCAGCCAGGACAAAGTTTTAATGAGGGCGTAATCTTTTCCGGATACTGACTGTTTATTTGCAGGTGCTTTGGACGCCTGATTGCAAGCTTCGGCAATTAAGGTCAGAAGCAAAATAAATAAATAACTGTTTTTCATATCACTCAGGCGTTCGAATGTAATGCAATTTTATTCCCCTCTGTATCTATAAACATTGCCATAAATCCCATTTCGGGACTTATCAGGGTTTTGGGCAATATAATGCTTCCGCCACTTTGCTGAACCCTGTTCAAAACAGGCTGAAGATCGTCTCCACCGTTAAGATACACAGTTACACCCCCGTCTGAAGGATTGTAATCATCTCCTTTCACTATGGCACCGCTTACATTACTGCCATCCGACGGAAAGAATCCCATCTTTGTACCAAACATTTCGGATTCGCTTATTTCTGCATCCAGAATTGTGCTGTAAAACATAAGGGCCCTGTTAAAATCGCGAACCGGAATTTCGAACCAATTGATAAAATTTTTCATTGATAATATTATTTGCACGCAAATTTCCGTGTCGGGATTCTTTCAGAATTGTAAAAAAACGACAATTCAGGCGAGATTGAAAAATTTGACCAGTATGGGATTTTCGGCAAAATACTGTTTCGGATTCAATCCGGTTAGTTCTCTGAAATCTTTGATAAAATGTGCCTGATCGTAAAATCCGCCATCAAATGCCACCGATGTGAAATTCCCACCCGTATTATTTTCTATCAACTGAAGAACATGGTTAAACCTGATTATCCTGGACATGAATTTCGGACTGAGACCTACTCCGGATACGAAAAGCCTTTCAAGTTGACGTTTGCTGATATTGAATTCACGGGACAGATTGCTTATACCGATGTTGCCTTTGCTTTGCACCACTTTTTCGACACAATCCGCCAGCAGCTTATGCAATGTCAAATCGCCGCAAAATTTTGAAATTAAAAACTCTTCAGTCCATTTAATTCGCTGATGGTGGTTTTCTGCTTCAAGAATTTTCTGTTCAAAAACAATTGCATCTGTCCCCCATAAATCTTTAAGAGGAACAACTTTGTCGTTAAAAGTCGATATATCCCGATTAATGAATCTGCTTAGTCCTGCCGGCTTAAACCTGACGCTGAATATTCCAACCCTGCCGCTTGATTCCACTTCCATATACTTCTTAAGCTGCCCGTGAATAAAACACCTGGGTTGCAATTCTGAGTTAGTTTCGCTTGTGTATTTGCGGAACAAATCGCCGAAATGAAATATCATTTCAGTACAGGCATCCGGGAAAATACGCTCGCGTCTTTTAGCAGATTCGGAGTCTTCGTGTTGCAATACCCAATAGCATTTAATATAAGGTGAGAGCATTTCCGATGCTTGATACTCATGATAGATCATATTCAATTCAGCTGTTTATTTTTTAATAAAAGCGCTTGAATTAGCAAATTAAAAACAAAAAATGATAGAGTTTGCATTCTCTTAAGAAGACTTAATACCATATTAGTATGAATGCCGTAAAGTTCTCTAACATTTGTATTTAAACAAAATCGCTTATAAAAACCATAATTAATACATTTTAAAATTAATTTGCCGGAAAAACTTAATTTCTTTACTTTCGCCAAAACTTATATATTTTATAAGTCAAAGTCGAGTATGAGAATCAATAGATGTAAGACGTCGACAGAGAAAACTAAAACAAGTATCAGCCTGTATCATTCTCTGAATGAACGCGTTTTTTGTCCAGATCGATTAAACTCTCAGCAAACTGAAATAAAATCCGGAATCTTTGCATAAAAACAAAAATATCCGTCGTTTAAACGCCGCAGACCATTTAAATAAGGCTCCGGGTGTACAAACTTACTATGGCGGTTTTACATTATCCAACCTTTAAGACGTCTGTTAAGATTAGAAAATTGTAAACTCATTAAACAATCAGATCAAAATAAATAAAATATGAATGAAAGCATACTTATTTCCGGAGCTTGTGGTTTTGTAGGTTCTAATCTGGCCATCAGGTTAAAGTCCGACTATCCGGATTGCAGAGTGATAGCTCTTGACAATTTAAAAAGAAGAGGTTCTGAGCTTAATTTGACGCGTCTTAAAGAAGCTTCGGTTGAATTTATACATGGAGATATAAGAAATAAAGAAGATTTTGATGAAATTGGAGAAATAAGTGTCTTTATAGAAGCTGCTGCAGAACCTTCTGTTCTGTCGGGGATCAATTCCACTCCCGATTATCTTCTGAATACCAACCTTTTGGGGGCAGTCAATTGTCTGAATTTCGCTGTAAAAAACAAGGCCAAATTCATTTTCCTGTCTACCAGCAGAATTTACCCGATCGGCAATCTGAATAAGATCAGATATACAGAATCTGACATGCGTTTCAAGATCTCAGAACAACAGGAACTTTCAGGAATAAGTACGATAGGTATATCAGAAGAGTTTCCACTCAATGGTGCGCGATCTTTTTACGGAAGCAGTAAACTGGCATCAGAACTGCTGATAGAGGAATACGCTGAATTTTATGAATTGAAGTCTGTAGTCAACCGTTGTGGTGTCCTAACCGGACCCTGGCAAATGGGTAAAGTTGATCAGGGAGTGATTGTACTCTGGCTTGCAAGACATTTCTGGAAAAACAAATTATCTTATATCGGCTATGGAGGTGAGGGCAAACAGGTCAGGGACATCCTGCATATACAGGATCTTTATGAACTTGTAAAAATGCAATTGAACGATTTCGAAAGATTTGATCGCAAAATACTGAATGCCGGCGGGGGGCTTGACATTTCTGTTTCACTGAAAGAACTCACAGCTATATGCGAAGAAATTACCGGCAACCGTATTGATATAGTTTCTGTTAAAGAGAACCGTTCGGCTGATGTGCCAATTTATATAACCGACAATTCAAAGGTAACAGCCTTATCAGGCTGGTCACCGAAAATAGGCACAAAGCAAATCATGAGTGATATTTTCGAATGGATTAAAAAAAATGAGGACAGCCTTAAACCGCTGCTTCAATAGTCAAGGAAGACTTGCGAATTGTCTGAATATTCAATGAATCAGGTTTTATTAAGCAGAAAAAAAATAAATTGATATGAATAAAGCATTTACACAGCGAGCGGTCTTATTTTCAATAGTCGCAATTGTACTTACAATCATCACTCTTACTTATATT
>CAZRKA010000069.1:15227-15957 GCA_964600345.1 uncultured Chitinophaga sp.
CGGTTCTGTCGATTGTTTGCGAAATGGTATGGATCCTTACAGTGTTACAAGTTTTGATCCCTGGTTGAGAACTTACAATTATCCGCGCCTCTGGTTAAGTCTTTTCGATATTATTGGGTTTGACAGATCCAGCACAAATATACTGGGCATTTCCATGGCATTTCTCTTCTCACTGGCTACCTGTTTATTCTTCAGTTTCAGAAAACCTATACAAATTATTACAGCCCTCGCACTTATACTTTCTCCTTCTGTTCTTTTTCTGCTCGAACGCGGTAACTCAGATACTATTATCTATCTCCTGATTGTGTTTGCGGTTTTTTATCTCGACAGGATAAATATTCTAAATGGAGAGATCAGGCTGCACCTTAAATACTTAATCATTATTTTTACAGCCTGCCTGAAAATTTACCCGGGTGTATTACTTGCACTTATATTTTTCGAAGACATTACCCTTAAAAAACGTTTAATCATATTATCGTATGCCGGGGCCATACTTGCTGCTTATATTGCAATTACCTATTCAGATATCAGTATGATCAGCAAAAATACCCCCCGACCAAGTTATATGGCATATGGCAAAAACGCTGTCCTTCAGGAATACCTCAGCCCGACAACTCTGGCAATTGCAGCCAATCTCATGATGCTTGTCATTGCAGGTCTTTCGTTTGTAATTAGTAAAAAATTCAGAACTGATATTAATCTTATGTCTGCAAATAACACAACAGACAAG
>CAZRKA010000070.1:0-15949 GCA_964600345.1 uncultured Chitinophaga sp.
CTGCCGATGAAGCGCGGCCGTCTCGCGACGATGACCCACGACTACAAACGCCATCTATACATGTTGTAGTTAACAGTTCAGCCTGCGACGGTCGCTCATTGACTTTGTTTTTTCAGGCATTGGCTTCCATTTATTCGGCATTATCCGGAGCTACTGTTTTGCCGGATATCAACTTCGAAAACGAATCTGAAATCTGGGACAGGCACATGGCTGTAGTCAGGAACGACTTACAAATATACAAGACCGGGAATTTGTTTGTTCACATTAAGAAGTCGGAACTGGATGCTGAAAACAAGCACAATTGTTTTCAGGTATTTCTTAAAGCCTTTTACGATGCAATTACAGAAACGACAGGCGAAATGCCGGAACAAATCGCTGTGCCGGTTGCGGCTCAGATAGTCTTGCGCAAACCTAATGTTTTTGGCAACTGTACTTTTCATGCCCCTGTTCCGGTGCATGGTTCTGATAATCTTAAACAGGCACTGAATAATCAGATAGAAAACTATTCAGATCTGCTTAAACAAAAAGTGCACTGCGATTTTGTATTCAATATTGACAAGCTGGATTTTGAATTGCGTTTCGGCAAATACAAAGTTGAACTTATTGATCTTCACGAAAAATTCTCATACCATAAAATTGTCTGCAATGTTAAAAAACTAAAGGATGAATTTATCATTTCACTCAAATACGATACAGAGACTTACAGCGAAGATCAGGTGATGCGGATGCTGGATATGATGAAACGTAAACTGTGTTCTGAAAAAGAGTATGCGAATATTTGAAGTTAATACCCCGGCTCTGGAAAAGATGTTTCTGGATATTCCATTTGCAATTTACAAAGGAAACAAACGGTGGCGCAGTCAGCTTGGCAGCGATGTAACTGCTGTGTTCGACAGAAACAGAAACGGTAAATTTCTTAATGGTGATGCCGCAAGGTGGATTATACTCGATGAAAACAATAATCCTTCGGGAAGAATAGCAGCATTTTACTTTAAGAGGGAAGGAAAAGCACTGGGGCAATTTGGTTTTTTTGAAACAGTAAATAATCAGAAAATAACAGATGCTCTGCTGAATAAAGCCGGGGAATGGCTGAAAACTTTCGGTTGCGGGTACATGGAAGGACCTGTAAATTTCGGAGAAAAGGACAGGTTCTGGGGTTTACTGTCAAAAGGATTTGATAAGAAGATGTTGTATCTCGATAACTATAATCACGGTTATTATGAAGCGCTTCTTTTGGAATACGGATTCAACCCTGATTCAAGAATCAGCACCTACAGTATAAGTCTCAAAAGTATGTTTTCGGATAAACTAGAACGCATTCATCAAAGGCTTATGCAAAATAATACAATAGAGATTCGCAACATTAGTTTTGGTGGTGATATGTCTGATTTTGTCAAAGACATACAAAAAGTATACACTTCATCTTTTTCACTCAACAGCAGGTTAAATCATATTTCAACCGAAGAGATTGCCGGTTTGATAGCCGATGCCCGGCCGGTGCTGGATGATGAGCTGGTCAGCATAGCTTATTGCAATGGAGAGGCCGTGGGCTTTATGGCGTTTATGAAAGACTTTTATTCTATGCTTAATATCAAAAGCGATACAGAAACAAAGGATCTGAAAGGATTTGCCCTGTCAGTAATTCCTGAATACCGCAAGAGGGGAATTGAGATTGCGATGTGCTACAAATTATACCGGACTATGTTGCAAAAGGGAACAGATTATATGGTTCACTTTTCGGGCATCAATTCACAAACTGGCTTCATGCATTCGCTTATGAATTCACTGGGAGCTGCTGAAGAGCGTGCACATACTACTTATAAAATACAAATCAATTAATATCATGACAACAAAAAAATCAATCAAAGACATCGACAATATGATTTCCCGCAAATGGGAGGAAATATTGTCTCAACCTCAGGCCTTAAATTTTGCTGAAAGCCTGATGGCCAAAGACAGAAGGGTTTATGCACTCTATATGTCGCAGGTTTATCACTACGCCTTTCACACTTCCAGAAACCAGGCACTGGTTGCAGTTAACCGCCGCAATACTGATATTAGGTATATGCAATTCTGTCTTGAGCATGCACTTGAAGAGACAGGACACGAGCTTATGGCATTGCACGATCTCAGGGCAATTGGCGTTCCGGTAAGCGGCGAAGAGGATATGCTGCCATGTATGAGTTCTACTGAGTTGCTGATAGCTTATTTGTATTGGGTTTCCACTCAGGGTAATCCTGTTCAGCGACTTGGATATTCATACTGGGCAGAAAGATCGTACGGCATGATTGGTTCTTTTGTGAACGGACTTACCTCAAGCCTGGGTTTGAGTAAAACTCAGATGACTTTCTTTTACAACCATTCTGCCATAGACGACAAGCACGCGAAAGATGTGGAAGATATTATCATTAAGGTTTGTAAAACAGAAGATGACTGGGATTCGGTTTATAAAGTCGCTGAAACAACCATTGATCTGACATTCGGGATTATCAGCGAAGTGCTTCGCGAATATGAGGCTTTGCAAAAAGGTCATTCATCAAGGTTTACTGTTCTTAATCAGTTGCAATATGTTTCTGCACAGCATTAAAACCGCCTACCGTTTTAACCTGGATTTCTTTAAGCGGAAAACTTTGTTAAAATCTCTGATCTACCGGATATATTCATTTTTCCTCACGGGTAGTATTGCCTATTTTCTGACCGGTAATCTGATAGCCGCCTTAAGTATAGGATTTGTCGATAGTATTTTTAAAGTGTTTTCATATTATATCTTCGACGAAATATGGAACAGATATCAAAATATCAGTATTTCGCCATCGGTAATCTGGTTGACAGGATTAAGCGGATCCGGCAAAACTACCATAGCTCTTGATCTGATCAGAAAACTTAAGTCGGAAGGATTGACCCCTGTTTTTCTGGACGGCGACGAAATAAGGAAAGCCATAAAACAGAACGGCTTTGATGAGGCTTCCAGAAAATCACATAATCTGAATGTCGGCTACATTGCTTCTTTGTTCGAGAAGCAGGGTTGTGTGGTTATTGTTGCGCTTATTTCCCCGTTCGAAGATGTAAGAAATGAGGTGAGGCAAATGTGCAGGAATTTTATTGAAGTCTATGTTTCAACCCCGCTTAATATCTGTATTCAGCGGGATCCCAAAGGTCTGTATAAAAAAGTGTTTAATGGTGAGATAAGCGAATTTACCGGAATCAGTTCTCCTTACAATATTCCAGCTGACCCCGAACTGATTCTGGATACAAGTAATTCAAGCGTACATGAAAACAGTATTCAAATTTTAAAATATTTAAGCAAATGAGATACAATCTTTTTATCGGGCGATATCAAAGTCCACACAAGGGTCATATGCATATTTTTGACCGCTATTTAAGTAAAAACAAACCGGTGCTGATAGCCATCAGAGACATAGTACCTGACAAGGCCAACCCATTAAGTGCATCAGATGTGAAGCAATTATGGGAAAAGGTTTATCGCGATAATGCGTTGGTGAAAGTAATCGTTATTCCCGACATTGAATCAGTGAATTACGGCAGGGGAGTTGGATACTCGGTTGAAGAAATTTCGGTTAACGAAAATATAGCATCAATTTCTGCAACAGAAATCAGGGAGGGTATACGGACAGGATGTACAGACTGGAAAAAGTATGTTGATGTCAGTATTCACGATATGCTGGAGGAAAAAATCCAATCGGCAATCAGCTCAGCTTCCTGATTGAAACTTATATTAGTTAGGACGCAATCAGGTTGGTTAGTCGACTATGGTTTGCTCCCGGTCGGGGCCCACCGAAATGATATGAATCGGCATTGCCAGTTCTTTTTCAAGAAAGTCGATATAGGTTTTGAAGTTGAGCGGAAGTTCACTTTTCTTTCTGCAGACGGTAAGGTCTTCAGACCAGCCTTTAAATGTCTGATAAACCGGTTCAACATCTTCATTGCAGAGGTCGTATGGCACCTGAGTACTGATTTTGCCGTTTACCTTATAAGCTGTACAAACCTTAACTTCTTCAAAACCGCTTAGCACATCGCTTTTCATCATTATCAGATAATCTACGCCGCTAAGCATGATGGCGTATTTCAAGGCTACCAGATCCATCCAGCCGCAGCGTCTTGGTCTGCCGGTGGTAGCACCGAATTCGTTTCCTTTTTTTCTCAGTTCTTCGCCGGTTTCTTCAAGCAATTCGGTAGGGAAGGGTCCGCTGCCTACACGCGTGCAATAGGCTTTAAAAATACCGTAAACGCGTCCTATATGCTGAGGGGCAATTCCAAGTCCGTTGCATACTCCGCCACTGATTGTATTGCTGGAGGTGACATAGGGATAACTTCCGAAATCGATATCCAGCATGCTTCCCTGAGCGCCTTCTGCAAGTACTTTCTGAGTTTTCATTTTTTCGTGCACCAGATATTCCGTGTCTTCGAAACGGAATTTTTTCAGATAGCTGCATGCCTCAAAGAATTCGGCTTCAAGCGCCGGCATATCGTAATCAGAAAACCCGAGAAATTCAATCAGTTTGATGTGTTCATCGCGAATTGCTTCGTATTTATTCATGAATCCGGGTGACAGTATATCTCCCAGACGCAAGCCATTGCGGCCGATTTTATCTCTGTAAGTAGGACCAATTCCTCTCAAAGTGGAGCCAATTTTGGCCTCGCCTTTAGCGTGTTCACTTGCAGCGTCAAGCAGACGGTGAGTTGGAAGGATGATATGAGCCTTTCTGGAAAAGATGAGAGAATTAATGACATCTGCACCTGCAGCTTCAACGCGTTCAATTTCTGCTTTGATTCTGACCGGATCCACCACCACACCGTTGCCTATGATATTCAGACTCTCTTTGTGAAATATACCTGAAGGAATAGTATTCAGAACATGTGTCTGCCCATTGAATTTAAGTGAGTGTCCGGCATTCGGACCACCCTGAAATCTGGCGATAACCTGATATTTCGGCGTCAGAAAATCTGCTATCTTTCCTTTGCCCTCGTCCCCCCATTGTAGTCCAAGTACGACGTCTACTTTATTCATCTTTATTAATTACGACTTTATGACAACTTTTACATTGATGTTGTTTATCAGTGATGGGGTTGGCGTAGAGATGAAGTGAATGGTGGTTGACTTCAAATCCCAGCAGCTCGCCCATGGTTGATTTGATTTGCTGAATGCGGGGATCGCAGAATTCGAGCACTTTATTGCAGTGCAGGCAGATCAGATGATCGTGCTGGCTGAAACCGTAGCTTTGCTCATACATGGCCATGTTCTGTCCGAACTGATGGCGCTTTACCAGACCGCTGTCTAGCAAAAGATCAAGTGTGTTATACACTGTTGCGCGGCTGACGCGGTATTTCCTGTTCTTCATGTGAATGAAGAGAGTATCTACATCAAAATGCTCTTTATGTGTGTATATTTCATCGAGTATGGCGTATCGTTCCGGAGTTTTACGCTGTTTGTTTTTCTCCAGATAGGCCGTAAAGATCTTTCTAACCTCTAACTTTACTTTTTTGATTTTCTCACCCGAGGTTTGCATGAACTGCAAATATACATCGAATTTCGAAAAGGGCAGGGTGAGTTTTCCGAATATTATGCACGATAGGAATTGCAGAATGAGGAACAGATTAAGTGCAGGAATTATTAGAATTCAAGTGTGATTTAGAGGTGCAGGTTGATTTATATCCAATGATGATAAGAACTTATTGAAGATACTGTTTGATGTATGTAGTCAAAATCATGAATTCTTCAAAGCCAAACCCTTAATACTAACAGTGCAACGTATGGCATTTTTTGCGGGTTTGCCAAAAACCAGTTTTGTTGAGATAAATATGAAATGGAGGCTTGGAATTTGTGAGTAAAATGAAATTTCTCTATCGCCTTCCAGACCCCCAAATAAATCAGATTATTGATGAATCAAGCTCAGAATTTGAAATTGATACCGAGCTGTGCATAATAGGGGAATGTAGGTTTTGTTTTGAAGTCCTGTTCATAGCACTTACCGGCTTTTAAGGTAAGGTCCTGATTTTTGAAAGAGTATCCGGTTTGAATTCCGAAATAGAAATTTCCTCCGGTGGACGGTTCAAACCATCCGTCTGATACAAGCGGAAATTGATTTCTGTAAATGTCAGAATGCCTGAATTGAGTAATGATTGCCTTGTCAAAACCGAATTCCCCTGCGAGAAACCATTTTGGTCTGTAATAGCCCACAATAGCAGACATATCGCTTCCAAAATTGACCAGACGTACAAAGTCGTTTTCATATCTTCTGAATGTAGACTGAATTTTACTGATGACATGGAAATTTCTATATTCAAACCACCTAACCTGAGCGCCAAGTTTTGTTTTGTAATCATCGAATGATTTGTTCCCGAATGGCATTGACAATTCAATATTTGCACAAATCGGCAATAATCCGGTATTGAATATTTGTGAGTAGCCAATGCTTCTGATCATACCATTTTCGAGGGCGAAAGCACCGTTAATGATGTGTTTACGTTCGTTGAGTCCTGCCCAGTTGACAGATTGAGCATTTAAATGTTTAATTGTAAGGGTAAGTATTATGAACACTATACCTGTGATATATTTTTTCATTTGATTAAAATTGATTGATTAAAGTGAATTGAGATAATTTAGCATTCCGGGTAGTGTGACTTCATTCCAGATTCCTTTATCGGAAAGTATTCCGGAATGACCTGTTCCTTTGATTCTGATTTTTATTACTGTTTTATAAGCGGATGAGATTTTGTTGGCCCAGGTTTCGGGATATGCTTTATTGCCGTCGCTGTAAAAGAAGAGTACAGGTTTGTCAAAATTGGATATACCCTCCGAAAAGTCTGGATTGTAAGTGTTTCCAAGTTCGAAATACGCATCCGAGATAACAGAACCATAACGCCAGTAGCTTGCGGGAGCAGTATTGATTTCGCCTGTGATAGGGTTGTCGCCTGCCTTCATTGCCATTTTGTAATCGAGTATAGCATGTTCATCTGTTTTGCCCGTAATAAACTGATCGAGATAACTTACATCGTTAAGCACTTCGCTTGACAATTTGTAATTGAGAGATTTGCGCACATATTCTCTAACATCATCCCATTTCAGTCCTCCGGGTTCACATACAATAAGTCCGTCTATCAGATCAGGGTATCTACCGGTATATGCGGTTGCCAGTATACCACCCCAGGAGTTACCGACAAGTACCACACGCTGAGTCTGTTTAGTTCTGTAATGTGCAATAACAGCACTTAGATCGTCGTAACTCATATCAAGGGCCTTCAAGCCCAAACCAGAATAGAAATCGCGTGAAAACCGCTGAGAGAGACCTGATCCTCTCTGGTCGTAAAATACAACCCTATACCCGTAATTGGCCAGATTTCTGATGGATAATAATGACCTGTAATCACTGCCCGGGCCGCCATGAATACATATCAACATGGTACTGTCGGGATGACCAAAAGCTTCTGAGTGAAGGACGGCTCCATTAGCCTTAATAGAAGGTAAATTGGCATCGAGATCTGCAGTTAGAGGTACAAGAAAACCGGGTTTGTTGATAAACTGCTCTTTTTTACATGAAAAGAGCAAAAAGGCACTTAATGCCAGAATTGAAATTTGATTTGTCAGTTTCATTTGTTTGATAAAAATTATGGGGCAAAACTAGAACTGTGAAACTGTTGTGTCGCCTCAGAATGAGGGATGATACTTTCAAAAATGAAAATATATATGTCAGGTTATCATAAAGTTATGAAGATTGATACCTTGAGAACCTAATTGATATTCTTAAAACTATTTTCTGGACAATTGTTTTTGATATTCGCTCGGGGTCATACCGCTGTATTTCTTAAAATTCCGGTTAAACGAGGCCTTGGAATTAAAACCGCAGTCACCGGCGATTGCAAGAAGAGTAAAATTCTGATTTGAAGGATCTGATAGCCTTTTTATAAATTCTTGGGATCTGAGGTCATTTATTACTTCATAGAATGATTTATGTTCTCTGGAATTAATAACCTGAGACAGATGGTTTGGATGCACATTAATCATAGCCGACAGACTGTTGAGGTTTATTTCGGGGTCGGTAAACGGTTTTTCAACTGCCATGATCTCTTTTAGTCGCACATGTATTCTATCAGCTTCCAATTCACTAAGCGAAGATTTAAGGTACTTTACAGAACCTGGATTTTCGTCCAGATCAACAGTTTTAACCTGTCCGGAGACAGTAGCATAATCACCCGATCCAATAGTGCCATGATTAAAAGAGTTGATTTTTTCTGAATGTTCGCTTCCATTGCTGAATACGTTTACCTGTTTTATACCAAAATACCCTAGCCAGATCACATAGAAAGATACTGAAGCAAATACCCATTTGTCATCACCGATAAACAATACGATAGACCATATTATAAGAATCCAGATAATTAGGAAAAGTAACCATGTGAAATTTATCTTTTCTGTATTTGAAAAGCGGTGAACCAGATTCTTTCGGTAATTAACCAGTCTTATCATTGACAGGATGACATATATAAAACCTGATGCAAAGATGGCGTACCTGTTGATTTGCATTACGGTTTCATAACCTTTCCCTTTATTTAATAGTACTTCAACCTTTTGTTCATACGGAAGGGAAAAGTAATCCATGAACAGGAATGCAGAGAGCAAAACCGGAAGAAAATGAAGAAGATATTCTTTGCGAAATTGTCTTATGGATGTTTGCTGGAAAGTGTATAGAAAGAGAAAGGGTCCGTGGCATAGTGGAAGGCTGAAGCCCGGACCCGCCAATGCAGGATAGTTGATATGATTTCCGGTAAAAAACATGTAGTACAAAGCTGTATGAATGCCGATCAAACAAAGCCAGGCGGCCAGAATAGTATCAGCATCAGACCTTTCACGCTTGGTAAAAAGAACAAATGAAAGAAAAAACGAAAGTATTATTCCCGACAAATAGAGCATGTTAATTGATCTACTGCTTTCTTAATATTTAACCCGCCACCTCCATGCGGCTCACATCCATTACCGGGTGTTTCTGTTTGATATTGGCAATCAGGTTATCCAGATGCTTGGTATCTTCGACAAACACCGTGATAGTGCCTTCAAATGTACCTTCATGGCTTTCAATGGTTATGGATTTCATATTTACCCCCATATTTTTACTGATAATTTCGCTCAGACTGCTGACTATTCCGACATCGTCTATACCGATAATCTTGATGCCGGCCAGGAATCTCGACTCTGTTTTGACTATGGTTTCCTTCCACTGAGCCTTTATTATTCGGTAACCGTAGTTGCTCATCAGTGAAACCGCATTCGGGCAATTTGTACGGTGAATTTTTACACCTTCTCCAATGGTAATAAATCCGAATATATCATCGCCCGGTATAGGGTTACAGCATTTGGAAAGACTATAGGGAAGGTCGTATTCTTCGCCCACAACAATCTCGTTTTTCTTGTTGTTGCTCTGGGCTGCCGCTGGCGGAGCTTCGGTATGTGAGCGCGCAGGCGTACTTATTTTCTTATTGATAATATTGCTTATCTGCATTTTATCAGAAGGAATAAGTTCTCTTGTAATGGAATAAAACAAGTCGAGTGCGCTCTGAACCTTGAAATACCGCACCAGCTTTTGAATATTGTCTTCGTTAAATTCTACCTTTTCTTTATTGAAACGCTTTTTAAGGGTTTCTTTCCCCTTATCGGCAAGTTCGCGTTTACTTTCTCTCAGGAAATTTCTGATCCGGGCAATGGCTTTTCCGGTTATTACAAAGTTGAGCCATTCATCTCTTGGATGCTGTTTTTCGGAAGTCAGTATCTCTACCTGGTCGCCGTTGGAGAGTGTATGACTTAAAGGCACCAGTCTGTTGTTGACTTTAGCTCCGATACATTTGCTTCCAACCTGGGTGTGAATTTCGAATGCAAAGTCGAGGGCACTGGCACCTTTAGGTAACTTTTTCAGATCGCCATTAGGTGTAAATACAAATATTTCCTCGTGTATCAGCTGTAGTTTAAAATCGTCTAAAAACTCAAGTGCATTGCTGGAAGGATTTTCCAGAATATCCTTGATTCTGGCCAACCAGCCGTCTACTCCGGTCTGGTTTTCGTTTTCAATGCCTTCTTTCGAATTTTTGTATTTCCAGTGGGCGGCGTAACCTTTTTCTGCTATTTCGTCCATTCGTTCGGTCCGAATCTGGACTTCAACCCATTTTCCGTCATTTCCCATTACCGTGGTATGTAAACTCTCATAACCATTGCTTTTGGGTGTTGTTATCCAGTCGCGTGTGCGTGAAGGGTTTGGTTTATATATATCAGTAACTATAGAATACGCAGTCCAGCAGTCAGATTTTTCTTTTTCCGGCAGCGAGTCAAGGATAATCCTCACTGCAAACAAATCATAAACCTGTTCGAAAGGAATATCCTGCTGATTCATCTTTTTTAGAATAGAATAGATGCTTTTTGGACGCCCTTTGATGACAAATTTCAAATTGGCCTCTTCCAGTTTTTTGCGCAGGGGCTCTATAAACTTCCTGATAAAACGGTCGCGCGCGGCTTTTTTGGCATTCAGCTTACTCGAAATCTCTTTGTATGCTTCGCGTTGTGTGTATTTGATTGACAGGTCTTCCAGTTCCGATTTAACGGCATATAAACCCAATCTGTGAGCCAGTGGTGCATATAAAAACAGTGTTTCACTGGCTATTTTAAGCTGATTTTTCCTGCTCATGCTGTCGAGGGTGCGCATGTTGTGCATGCGGTCGCATAGCTTTACAAGGATAACCCTGACATCATCACTCAGTGTCAGCAGCATTTTGCGGAAGTTTTCGGCCTGCATACTGTCGGTATGGTCGAATACTTCCTTGATCTTGGTAAGTCCGTCTACTATACGGGAAGTCTTTTCGCCGAATTTGCGCTTGATATCTTCAATCGTATAGTCGCTGTCTTCAACTACATCATGAATAAGAGCACAAACTATTGAGGTAGTGCCAAGACCAATTTCCTGGGCAGCTATGCGCGCAACTGCAATCGGGTGGTAAATATATGGTTCACCTGATTTCCGTCGCATATCCTTGTGAGCGTCGAGCGCCAGGTCGAATGCTGCACGTATTGTCTTTTTCTGTTCAGAAGTTAGTTCATGCCTGATAGAACGGAGTAAAGATTTATAACGCTTCAGGATTTCTTTTCTTTCCTGTTCTTCTCTTTCGAGTATTGAAATTTCAATTTCTGACATAGATAAAGTCACTTCAAAGTTAATGATTTAGAGTTTGTAAATAAACAGCCTGATCAAATTTCAAAAATCATGTATAACAAAAAAGACGACCCGGAGGTCGTCTTTTCAGAAATGAATACTATTGATTAGTTATGCTTTTAGTGATTTAGCCTCTTCAATCCATGTATGCCACTGTTCAAGGCTGGTCATACTGTCTTTGGTTTCAAGTTCTGCAATCTTTTCATCAGTTAAGTTGATAAGATCAGCGTAATTGTGAATTCCGAGGGCGTTGAGTCTTTTTTCAAAAGCAGGTCCGATACCGTTGATTTTCTTAAGATCATCGCCGGCAACAGTTTCTTCAGATTCTGCTTTAGCATCTTCTTTGGCTTTTTTCTCAACTTTTACTTTTTCATCTTTTACACCTGCGTTGTCGAACATTGCTTTCAGGTCGCTGAATGCATCAAGTTCACCAAGAGTCGATTTCTCGTTTGATTTATTGATGTTTTTAGCACCTTTTGAAGCTCTGTCTCTGTTAGCCTGATCTTCGGCCGCTTTGACTTTATCATCGGCTTTCCAGGTATTGGTATGAGAAAGTATAATGCTTTTGTTCTCCTTGTTGAATTCTATTACTTCGAATACCAGCAAGTCGCCGTCTTTAACCTTTCCGCCGTTTTCTCTTATGAGGTGACGTTTTGGTGCAAAACCTTCAATACCGTACTGAAGCTGAACATTGGCGCCTTTGTCGTTAACACCGACAACAGTACCTTCATGTTTGCTGTGCAGATAGAAAATTGTTTCAAATGTATCCCATGGATTTTCTTCAAGTTGCTTATGACCTAAAGACAATCTGCGGTTTTCAGAATCAACTTCAAGAACTACTACGTCTATTTTTTCATCTTTTTTGATGAATTCAGAAGGGTGCTTGATTTTCTTGGTCCATGAAAGGTCAGAAACGTGTACAAGTCCGTCTACACCTTCTTCAAGCTCTATAAAGAGACCGTAGCTGGTGAGATTTTTAACGATACCTGTGTGTTTGCTGCCAACTTTGTATTTTTCAACGATGCTGGCCCATGGATCAGGACTCAGTTGTTTTATTCCGAGAGACATTTTGTGTTCGTCTTTCTCAAGGGCGGTGATGATTGCTTCAACTTCGTCGCCGGCTTTAAGGAAATCGTGTGGACTTCTGAGGTGGCTGCTCCAGCTCATTTCTGAAACGTGAACCAGTCCTTCAACTCCGGGTTTGATTTCAATAAATGCACCGTAATCTGTTACAGTGACAACTTTGCCTTTAACTTTAGCACCAACTTTAAACTCTTCGCCGAGAGAATCCCATGGATGCTCGGAAAGTTGTTTCATGCCAAGAGAGATACGTTTTTTATCTTCATCAAAATCAAGAACAACAACTGTAACTTTCTGTTCAAGCTGAAGTAATTCTTCAGGATGATTGATACGACCCCATGACATGTCAGTGATGTGTAGCAATCCGTCGATACCTCCGAGGTCTACGAAAGCACCAAATGGCGCGATATTTTTAACAACACCTTCCAGAACCTGGCCTTTTTCGAGTTTAGACAGAATATCAGATTTCTGAGCTTCAATGTCGTCTTCGATAAGTGCCTTGTGTGATATAACTACATTTTTGAATGTATCGTTAACTTTTACAATTTTGAACTCCATGTCTTTGCCTACGTACTGATCGTAATCTTTGATAGGCTTAACATCGATCTGAGAACCAGGCAGGAATGCATCTATGCCCATAACATCAACCACCAGTCCGCCTTTGGTTCTGGTTTTAACAAGTCCGGTCATAACAGTTCCTTCTTCCATCGCTTTGAGGATGAAGTCCCATGCTTTTTCCTGAATGGCACGCTTACGTGAAATAATAAGCTGACCATCCTGATCTTCAACATTTTCCAGATACACTTCAACAGCATCGCCAACTTTAAGGTCCGGCAGGTCTTTGAATTCGTTTCTGGAAATGATACCGTCAGATTTGAAACCAACGTTAACTACTACCTCTCTGTCAGAAATTGCTACAACTGTCCCTGTGATGAGCTCGTTCTGGGTGAGTGATTTAAGAGAGTTTGAATAGAGATTTACCATCTCCTGGTGTTTTTCGGAATTGTAATTTCCGAATCCGGCTTTGTCCATGCTCCAGTCAAAATCTTCGCTGGTAGGTACTGCCGGGGATTTAGTGCGAATCTTTTTGGTTTCTGTGGCGGCATCAACTCCTGTTGATACGTTGCCTTCTTGTAATTGTTCTTCTGTCAAATTTTATTTCCTCCTTTGTGGGGCGGCAAATTTACGACAGAAGAATTAATTTTCCTACTTTTTAAAGACCTGTTTGTTAAAATTTTTTTGATATGAAATACACGCTCAGAAACAGGAAAAAAAAACCGAGTAAATGGTTCCACTTAAGCGGCTCCTTCAATATAAATACCGCAAATACGATAAAGACAACAATGGTAATGGCTTCCTGAATGATCTTCAACTGATAGCCACTCATGCCCTCAAGTTTACCTATTCTGTTTGCAGGTATCATAAAGCTATATTCAATAAATGCAATCAACCAGCTTACGACAATTACTTTCCACAAAGGCACATTTTCAAACTTTAAATGACCATACCAGGCTATTGTCATGAAAATATTTGAAATTATCAACAATCCTATGGTTTTCATGGTGCAAGCGGTTTGGGTTTGGTAATGCCTGCGAACAGGGTGTGAATTTCGCTTTTAATAGATGCAAGTTCAAGTTTGAGCGAAACCGGCAGGGTTTCGTTCATTTCGGCTTTCTGATAATTGAGTTCAAGAATTGAGTATGCCAGCTTGATATACAATTTGCTGGCCATTGATGAATCCGTGTATTTTATCGCAGTTTTGTGTATGCCCTTATAGAGTTTGAGGTACTTATCCGTTCCCGCTTTAAGCAGTTCATTTGGATTTTTCAATCCCGGATCAATGTTCCTGCAAATTTGAATTTCCTCCTGCTTGCTTATCGTATCAGCTTCGGTGGCTTGCCCGTTGACTGCAAGGGTATCTCCGCCGGCAATGCCATTATTATCCAGAAGGTGGGATCCTTTCGGCGGTATATCAATAAATTCCGTGTTTTTCGGGGCCTGTTGTGAACAGGAAAACAACAAAGCTGAAAGCCAAAGAATGAGCATGTTTTGCATACCGCAAATATAATTTAGAATTCCTGTTTTCAATCAGATCTGTCTCCTGGTTTTCCGGTTTGATAACTTCACCCTTAAATGATTCTTTATACTCAGAAATTTTTGGGCAAAAAAAAAGTTGAGTCACGGGACTCAACTTTTCAATATGATTTTAATGAATTACTTCTTCATTTCTGTTTTAGCAGCTTCTTTAACCTCTTTGCCTGTTTCGATTACTTTCTCAATCAGGGTTGGGTCTGTAGCTGTTGAAGTAGAATCAGTTGCCATAGCAGCTTCAGCTTTTTTAAGTGACTCGATTCCTGAAGAATAAGAAGCACCAACACCTTCCCAGGTAGTTTTGATGGTAGTAAGGGTAGCTTTAGAAGTTTCATCAAGTTCTGCTTCATTGATACCGGTTAGAGCGTTGTTGAAACCTTCAGAGTAAGAAGCCCAGGTAGCTGAGTCGAAAGTGGTAGCAGAAGCAACCAAACCTTTTACTGAGTCAACCCATTTGTTCAGATCTGCAACTTTGGTAGCTGATTCAGATACAGCAGGAGTGTTGCTGCAGGCAGCAAAGAAAGCTGCGATGACAGTTAAGATGAATAATTTTTTCATTCTATTGGTTTATTTTTAAAATTTGCGCAAATCTAGAATTTAAATCAGATATTGCAAAACAATTTTTCATAGAAATTTGAGCAGGGAATTTTTAAGTACATTTATCGGGTATTTAAAGGGTGTAGGACCACAAAAAGCAGAGCTGCTTCAGGCGGAATTAAAGGTATATACCTATGGTGATTTAATCACACTTTTTCCTTTCAGGTATATAGATAAATCGAGGCTCAGCTCCATTGACAGTTTAAGCGATGATATTCCCGCCGTACAGATCAGAGGAAAACTAAGTCATATTGTGGCAATCGGCACAGGAAAAGTAAAACGGCTAACAGCCAGGTTACGAGATGAAACCGGAAGTATTGAACTGGTTTGGTTTCGCAATTATCAGTACATTATTAAAGCTTTGAAAGAAGATGCTGTCTATACCGTATACGGTAAAGTCGGCAGTTTCAACGGAAAATTGAGTATAGCACACCCTGAAATTAAACTCTTTGATGCATCTGATAAGGAAACAGGCCTTTCAATGGAGCCTGTTTATCCCCTTACCGAAAAGCTTAAATCCCGTTTTATGGAGTCGAAGTACATTTTTGGTCTGGTCAGGCAAATACTTAACGACCCGCGTTTTAACCCCGAAGACTTTATACCCGAATCGGTAAGCAAACCGTTAAAGTTGCTGAGCCACAAATCGGCAATTTACTTCATGCATTTACCCGGATCGCTCAAAGCTGCCGAAGAGGCTGCCAGAAGGATAAAATTCGAAGAGATGTTTACGCTTGCCATGCGTTCCGAAAAAATAAGGAATATGAGACATCTGCAGCAAAACGGAATAAAGATGGGAAAGGCCGGTAATCTCATCAATGAATTTTATCATAAGCATCTTGCTTTCGACCTCACAAATGCCCAAAAAAGGGTTATTAAGGAAATCAGGTCCGATATGCTAAGCAACAGTCAGATGAACCGCTTGTTGCAGGGTGATGTAGGAAGCGGCAAGACCATAGTGGCTCTCTTTTGTA
>CAZRKA010000071.1:0-15843 GCA_964600345.1 uncultured Chitinophaga sp.
ATAGTTTTCAGGAAAGAGTCAGCCTGTTCGGTTTAAATGATTTCGTGGAAATGTATGCGCAGTGCGGACTTGAATTGAAAGAATGTTTCGGCGATTATCAGTTGAATCCGTTTGATCCCCTTAAGTCAGAACGTCTGGTGTTATTATCGGTAAAGAAATGAACGGATTTGATACATATTTTTATAAGTTGATAAACCAGCAATTGGTTTCTGATACCATGGATTTCCTGATGCTGAAATTCTCGGACAAGTTTTTCTGGATTCCGTTTTATTGTGTTGTTATCTGGATGCTTGCCAGGACATATAAGAAAAAAACACTGCTAATTCTCTTATGTCTTGGAATTTCGATTGTAGCTTCAGACAGAACCACCAGTGGATTTATGAAACCTTTTTTCGGCAGGCAGAGACCTTGTCATGAAGAATCTTTAAATCCCCGTCTTATAGATGGTGTGCACTGCAGCGAAACAGGAAGTATGGCTTCATCACATGCTGCCAACCATTTTGCAGTAGCATTGTTTATGTCATTGCTATACGGTTTAAAGAGGCGCGCTAATGTGGCCTTCTGGCTGATATGGGCATCCGCTGTAGCCTACAGCAGGGTCTACCTCGGGGTTCACTATCCGACTGATGTTTTAGCCGGATCGGCAGTTGGTGCTGTTTACGCTTACCTCACTTATAAATTTTACTTATTTTTACTAAAGAAATCCAAATGGGAATGATATTGCCGATACTGATACTTATTTTAGGACCGCTAACCGGTATTGTGATACAGCGGGTACTGAAAGTGCATTCGCACAGGTTTATTTCACATACTGTAGTTTTCAGCGGCT
This sequence comes from uncultured Chitinophaga sp., assembly GCA_964600345.1. Classification (GTDB taxonomy): domain Bacteria; phylum Bacteroidota; class Bacteroidia; order NS11-12g; family UBA955; genus JABMMZ01. Next base: position 830 of record CAZRKA010000071.1, read on the forward strand.
CATTTTTACTCGGTATTGCCTTGTTCGGGTTGATGCCCGAATTATTCGACAATATCAGTCAGGCCGGTTTGTGGATAGTGCTGGGATTCCTGTTTCAAATTTTTCTTGAGCGTTTTACGGGTGGACTCGGACACGGTCACATCCACAGCCATGACATCCCAAAAAGCGAACTGGTTCTGTTTACCGGCTTAATGTTGCATGCACTTCTGGAAGGGTATTCGGCAGGTCTCAGCAATTATCTTACACCCGGCATCATAAGCGGCATGGTTGCCGGTATTGCCATACACGAAATACCTGCTGCCTTTTCATTGTCTGTGCTCATGCATTCGAAATGGAAGCGTTCAGCTTATGTGATGTTCTTTCTGGTGCTATACATATTTGCCACTCCTGTGGGTTATATGACCGGTGTATTTGTCCATAGCGAAAGCATCATTTCCGAGAATCTGTCACAGATAATAACAGCGATAATTGCCGGCACATTTCTGCATATCAGTACCACAATTGTGTTCGAGAATTCATTCAAAAAGAAAGAGGCCTATGGTAAATGGCTGCTCATACTTTCCGGACTTGCCGTTTCTTATTTAGCCTGCTGGCTGGGCTGATCAGGGTATTTCAGGTGGTATTCGAACAGATTTTGAATCGGCTGTTTGATAATGTTACCAATATTTACTTTGAATTCCTTGGCTATCTGGTGCAACTGATTCTGGAATACAAATGCAACTGAGCCAACAAAATTGACAGGTACCGACTTGTGTTTACCGTATTTAACAATATGCGTATTGAAAAATTCCCTGAATGCTGTCAGCACAATAGACTCAATGTATTTAAAGTTGATGTTTTCGGCCAGAAATCTTGTGTATGAGGCCAGATAAACATTGGCATTGGGTTTCTGATAAACATGTTCAAATACCTGATCCTTGTTGTGGTTGTTAGACTCAAAAAACAGGCGAATATTGATAGGCATTTCATTGTAAAAATAGGCCTTCAGCAAAAGCTTGCCCATATGCATGCCACTGCCTTCATCTCCTAAAATATATCCAAGACCAAAAGTAGGTATCTGCTGTAAAATCGATTTACCTCCCCAGTAACAGGCATTACTGCCGGTGCCGAGTATGCAGGCGATTCCTTCTTTATTGCCGCAGGTAGCCAGGGCAGCTGCATCCAGATCGTGTGATACCTGAACCTTGGCTTCTGTAAACACTTCGGTTAATGCAAGTCGAAGCAATTCTTTGTTTGTATCGTTGCTGCACCCTGAACCGTAAAAGTACACATGGGTGAATTTAGTAAGTGTATGATCCTTGAAGGTTTTTTTGACTTCCCTGACAATCTGTTCCTTTTTCATGAAAAAGGGATTAAGCCCAATGCTTTCTATATGTCTGGGCACTTTGGTAATGCCCAGAAACATCCAGTCACATTTGGTACTTCCGCTGTCAGCAACAAGAATCATAGTTTTTTATATAAGATTGATTTAGCTGAATACGCCATCCATGATAATACCGGTATCATGACTGTTGATGCACATAACAGGTACTTTACCACTGTGGTTAACGATCTGCTGTGCATAGCTTCCGAGCAGAAATTCGCTGAATCCTTTTTCCTGCTGAGTCATTATCATGATAAGATCTGCTCCAACCTCATTGGCATAAGCCAGAGTATCCTCAGCAAAACTGTCCTGATATTTATCTTCATCCAAACCTCTCACAATATAATTGGCATTGTTCTGAGCCAGAATATCCTGAGTCTGGTTGACAGCAGCAAATACTCTGTTTTTAACTTCGTCATTACTTGAGTTTTCGTAAATTACGTGTATGGTGCTGTTGAAGCGCTTGGCAAGATGTATGGCCCAGCTTACTTTTTGTCTGCTCTCTCTCGATAAGTCGATAGGCAATACAATTTTTTCGTATCCGTTGTTTCCGATTGGTTGCTCTTTAACAACAACTACCGGTACCTTGGCGTAGTTGATTACTCTGCTGGCATTGCTGCCTGTTATCTGCTGCAGTCCGCTGGCGCCGTTGGTCCCCATTACGATGCTGTCAAAGTTTTCCTTTTCTGCAATCTCTGTAATGACTTTGTATATCCTGCCGTATTCAATGCGTTTGTTTATCTTGACGTTCGGAAATTTTACAGCCGATTCTGAGATCAGTTTATCCATTTTCATTTCAACAGCCTCTTTAATCAGACTCATTTTTTCGTCGGAACCGAATAGTCCGAACAAACCGCCTTCATCCTGAATATTGAGAAGGGTGATTTCATTCTTGTAAACCTCCGCAATTTTTAGTGCGTGTCCGAGCGCGTTGTGCGCTATTTCCGAAAAATCTGTTGGTACTAAAATGTTATTGTTGTTATTTCTGTTCATAATAAGGGAATTAATATTGTCTGTTTTGTTTTTTTAATTAGGCCATATTGGAATAAACGTTCTGTACATCTTCGTCATCTTCCAGTTTTTCAATCAGGTTTTCTACCTGTTCTCTTTCTTCATCGCTCAGCTGCACCATCGAAGTCGGAATGCGTTGTAACTCGGCACTGACCAGAGTCAGTCCTCTGCTTTCAAGAGCTTTTTGCATTTTACCGAAGTTTTCGAACGAGGCGGTAATCACCATTTCATTGTCTTCTATTTCAATTTCCTCAAGACCTGCATCAATCAGTTCAAATTCCAGTTCTTCAGTATTAACTCCATCGGTTTTGATGACGAATATACTTTTTCTTTCGAAGGCAAAATCCAGACTTCCTGATTTGCCCAGTTCGCCTCCGCCGCGGTTGAGGTGCATGCGGATATTGGCAACAGTACGGGTAGGATTGTCGGTTGCTGTTTCTATGATAAGACCGACACCCTTCATACACATGGCCTCGTAAGCGATTTCTTCGTAGTTGCTTGTGTCTTTGCCTGCAGAACGCTTAATAGCAGCATCAATTCGGTCTTTCGGCATGTTCTGGCTTTTTGCATTAGCTATAACAGCCCTTAGTTTAGCGTTTGATTCCGGATCAGGTCCACCTGCCTTAATGGCAATTGCTATTTCTTTTCCGTATTTAGTAAAGGTTTTCGACATTTTGTCGAACCTGGCGAACATTTTGTGTTTTCGTTTTTCAAAAATTCTTCCCATATCAGAAAGCTGTAAAATTCCGTTGCAAATTTAGATATTTAAATCAATTCTTAAACAAAAATAAAGCAATTTGCAACTATAGGTATTTAGCTGAGTCTGCTTTGATGTTTTATACCCGAATATTACAAAGGAAAAATAATGTGCGATTCAGGTATAAGCGCCGGAGCTCCCCGAAATTTTCGCTTGCCTTGTTTAAATCTTTAAAAGTTTCTTAAACGAAAGACAGTTTACCATTCTGCTCCCGGGTAGGCTCTCTGCAGAAATTGCATTTCGGCCAGAATATAACCCAGGTGCTCGCTGTGTTTACCTGTTTTACCGCCATTTTGCATATAACCTGATCCCGGAATTGTTAAAGTGGCCTCTTTCAGAATTTCATCCACTTTGCTCTTCCATTTCAGTGATAAGCTTGCAAGATCAGGAGCAATACCTTCTTCATGCATTGTTTTTTCACTTAGAGATGGGATAAATATCTCACCGGTAAATTCCCATAGTGCATCTACGGCAGACTGCATTTTTTCATTGCTCAAATCTGTGCCATCGCCAAGTCTGATGGTCCATTCACTGCTCCATTTAAGATGGTAGGCTGATTCTTTCAGTGATTTGGAAGCTATCGAGGCCAGTCTTTCATCTGCCGATTTGCAAAGTGCTTCAAGCAGGTAATAGTGATAGGCATCGAAGAAGAATTGTCTAATGATGGTATGTGCCCAGTCGGTATTTTTCTGTTCCAGCAAAAGCAGGTTGCGGTATTGCAATACGTCTCTCAAAAAAGCCATACTGTCTTCTGTCTGGCCGTTCCCTGCCACTTCTGCTGCATATTGATACAGGCTTCTGGCTTCACCAATCAGATCCAGAGAAATATTTGTAAGTGCGATATCCTGTTCAAGAACCGGACCGTGTCCGCACCATTCTGCATTTCTCTGACCAAGTATCATGCTGTTGTCAGCCAGATGCAGTATATAATCGAGTAGAATCTTTTTGTCTTCAGACATTAATTACATATGGTTTAACTCTTCCGGAAGTTCGTAGAAAGTAGGGTGCCTGTATATTTTATCATTGGCAGGTTCGAACAGCAATTCCTGTTCTGAAGGTTCGCTGGCATGCAGATTTTTACTTTCTACTACCCAGATGCTGACACCCTCCATACGCCGGGTATATACGTCTCTTGCATTTTCAATCGCCATATTGACATCGGCGGCATGCAAACTGCCGACATGCTTGTGGTTAAGTCCCTGCTTGGCTCTTATAAACACCTCCCAGAGAGGCCATTCTTTATTGCTCATTGTAATTAGGCTGCTTCGTTTTTTTCTTTGGCTCTTTTTTCGCGTTTTTCGGCATGTGCAATGGCGGCTTCTCTTACCCAACGGCCGTTCTCCCAGGCATCTACACGGGCTTTTAGTCTTTGTTTGTTGCACGGTCCGTTACCTGCAACTACCTGCATAAACTCGTCCCAGTTGATTTCTCCGAAATCGTAATGACCTCGGGCTTCGTTCCATTTCAGATCTTTATCAGGAATTGTAAGTCCGAGTAATTCAGCCTGTGGAACTGTGACATCTATGAATTTTTGTCTGAGTTCATCGTTGCTGAAACGCTTGATTTTCCACTTCATGCTTTGAGCACTGTTCGGCGAATTGTCGTCATTTGGTCCGAACATCATGATGCTGGGCCACCACCAGCGGTTAAGCGCATCCTGAGCCAATGCTTTCTGGGCTTCTGTTCCCTTGCAAAGCGTCAGCATGATCTCGTAACCCTGTCTCTGATGAAAACTTTCTTCCTTACATACCCTGACCATTGCTCTGGCGTAAGGGCCGTAACTGGTTCTGCAAAGAGGTACCTGATTCATAATGGCAGCTCCGTCTACCAGCCATCCAATGGCGCCCATATCGGCCCAAGTAAGAGTCGGGTAGTTAAAAATACTGCTGTATTTAGCTTTACCGCTGTGAAGTTCGGCAAGCATTTCATCTCTGCTCATTCCAAGTGTTTCGGCAGCAGAGTACAGATACAATCCGTGTCCTGCCTCATCCTGCACTTTTGCAAGTAAGGCAACCTTTCTTCTCAGATTCGGGGCTCTGGTAATCCAGTTGCCTTCTGGTAGCATTCCTACTATTTCACTGTGGGCATGCTGTGATATCTGCCTTAAAAGTGTTTTGCGGTATTTTTCAGGCATCCAGTCTCGTGGCTCGATTTTAATCTCCTGATCAAGTTTGTCCTGAAATATCTGCTCTAATTGAATTTCCATAAAGGTTATTACTGTGCTGAAATAAGATGACAAATTTAACAAAAACAAAGCATTTTACAATATACCGCGATTTTTTGCTGCAATTCGATACAATTACTCAGATGATTAAAAAATGATGCAGATCAGTTCTTGAAGATGTTTTAGGTCATGATTGATTTATTGGACCTACTATAGTTTTGTACATTAGATATTTAAACCATCAGAAATATGAAACCCAACAAAGTTATATTCGCAGCCCACGATTTCAGTCCGGCATCCAAAAATGCCCTCGAAATTGCGGCAGGACTCGCTCAGAAAAGCGCTTCCAAATTGTTTATTTACCATGTTGTTTCTACTTCTGTGCTGACAGATAGCGAAAGTCTGTATACTTATTCGCCCGATACCGACATTAAAAAAGCATCAGCTTTGTTGAGGAGGGGTATAACCTATCTGAAAAAGAAGTTTCCGGGTATGCAGATAGCATTCGAGGTGGATTATGGTTTTCTGGTGCCATCAATATCTGACAAAATTGAATCAGTCAATCCATGGCTGTCTGTGGTTGGGGTCAAAAAAAGAACCGGACTTGATAAAGTGATTTTCGGTGACGTATGCACCACGCTTATCGGAAAAGTTAAGTCGCCACTGCTTGTAGTTCCGCTGAATTATAAATCTCTTAAACTGGATAATATCGCCTATGCGTGGGATGGGAAGTCTGCAGAGGTACATCAGCTTGCTTCTCTCAAGGAAATGGTAGGCAGTGAGCAGGTCTCAATTACAGGGCTCAATGTTTCACATTATGATGAAAGTGTTGAACGCAATTCCGGAAATTTCAGACAGGCACTAAGAAAGCTGTTTCCTGTTCAGCATACAGATCTGAAACAGGTTATGGGTCTGGACAAAGAGACTGAATTTGAAAAAGCAGTAAAAAAGATGAAACCTGATCTTCTGGTTGTTTATGCCCATCATTACAATGCCTGGCAAAACCTGTTTCACAAACGCTTTTCAAGATATGCACTTAAATTCAGCCAGTCTCCTGTTTTAATAGTTTCCTAATTCTATTTTGTAAATGGTTTTTGAAACCGTTAGTTCCGGGCCGGAATTGCTCACTCAGAAAAAATCAGAGTCAAAGTCTGAAATTAAAAATCAGGACGAATGCCTGCATTGCGGATTGCCTTGCGGCGATTACAGGGTAAAAGAAGATGGCGCCAATTTCTGTTGTTCGGGTTGCGCGGCGGTTTATCAGTTGCTTAATTCTCAGAATCTTTGCAAGTATTACGAAGAAGGCAAGGGAATTACACCCGAAGCCACATCCGACCGGGAGCTGGATTATCTCAACGAATCGGAAACAGCTTCAAAATTCATTGTATTCAGTCAGGGTAATGATGTGCAGTACAGGTTTATCATTCCGGGCATGCATTGCAATTCCTGTATTTACCTGCTCGAAAGACTTGACAGGCTGGATAAGGATGTCATTTCATCAAGAGTTGATTTCTTTAATAAAGAATTACTCGTAACGGCCCGTAAAGGAGAAAAGGTTTTATCAGAACTGGTTTATCTCTTGTTCAGGCTGGGTTATAAACCCGATCTGACTTTGTCTAACAATGCGGGTGTCAAAAAAAGCAAATGGTCGCCGCGAACAATAAAAATAGGTATTGCAGGATTTTGTTTCGGCAATATCATGATGCTGAGTTTTCCGGAGTACCTTGGTCTTTCGCTGGATGCGTCCAGTCTGGTACTTAAACGCTGGTTCGATTTTATCAGTCTGGGCTTGTCCTTACCGGTTCTGTTTTACTGTTCTTCTGAGTTTTTTGAAAGTTCCTGGAAGGCGATACGCAGTAAAACACTGAATATCGATTTGCCGATAACTCTGGCTATTGTCGCTACTTTTCTTAGAAGTCTGTACGAACTTTTTGCAGAACATCAGGCCGGTTATTTCGACAGTATGACCGGTATAGTCTTTCTGCTTTTGACCGGACGTTATTTTCAGGACCTCAGCTATCATTCGCTGACCTTCGACCGTGATTACAAATCGTATTTTCCGCTTTCGGCCAGAAAAATAACAAATGGGATAAGCGATGTTGTCAATATCAGCAAACTGAAAGAAAACGATATAATTGAGCTCAGGAATTCGGAATTATTACCTGCGGATGCTATTCTGCTTGAAGGGCCTGCCATAGTGGACTACAGTTTTATTACCGGCGAATCAAAACCGCTGGCACTTAATTCGGGTGAGAAGGTATACGCCGGCGCTATTATGAATGGAAAATCTGCGCGGTTTAGTCTGCTGGGTTCTACAGATAACAGCCGTCTGGTAAAACTCTGGTCTGTCGAGAAAAGTAAAAATATTGAGGACAACTCGCTGACTGAAAAAATAAACTATTACTTCACACTCGGATTATTCTTAATCGGCGCTTTTGCTTTTGTTTATCAATATAATATAAACGGTACTGAAGAAGCTTTCAAGTCTCTTGCCAGTGTCCTTATCGTAGCCTGCCCCTGCATACTTCTTCTTGCTACTACCTTTGCCAACGGACATCTGTTGCGAACCCTTAAAGATGCCGGTATGTTTGTTAAAAATAAGAATACCCTGAGTGTCCTGGCTGCCTGCAAAACATTTGTGTTTGACAAGACGGGCACTTTAACAGATAATAAAGCATTTGAAATTACAGATAAAACAGAATTGAATGCAGAGCAAAAAAGAGTAGTCGGATTTTTATGCCATCAGTCAGTTCATCCATATAGTATGGCAATCAGTAAGCAATACTACTCGGCTGCCGGCGATATACTGGAGGCTTATACCGATATTCCCGGAATGGGATTGCAGGGCAAAGTAGCCGGTGTGATTTACAGAATAGGATCAGCGGGGTTTTTGGGTATTGAGAATACTGACATTGCAGATAACAGGAGTTCAATTCACGTAGAAGTAAATGGAAAATACATGGGTTGTTTTTTGCTGATACACCGCATCCGGAAAGAAACCAATGATGTTTTGAACCGGATGAAAGCTCATGGATACGAGTTGTATCTTTCCAGCGGAGACAATGAACTTAATCCCGAAATTGAACAAAAGGTGTTTAATGAAATTCTGATCAGGCAACAACCCGAGGATAAGGTAGCACTACTCAGAAAAATTAAAGCCAAAGGAAAAATTGTTGGAATGGCAGGCGATGGTTTGAACGATGCGCCGGCCCTCAAAGAAGCTGATGTAGCGATTTCTGTGGCTGATAACCAGAATTCCTTTTTCCCCGCCTGCGATATATTGCTCACCTCTAAGGCACTCAGGTATTTTCCCGACTTGCTGACGATGGTAAGATATGCCAGATGGGTTATAATTGTAAGCTTCGCATTTTCGCTGATATATAATGTTATCGGATTGTATTATGCAGTAACAGCAAATTTATCGCCGCTTACAGCTGCCATCCTGATGCCAAGCAGTTCAATATCGATGCTGCTGATCACCTGGTTTATGACCCGGATAATGTCTCGAGTTATCCTGCATAAAACTTTCAAAAATTAGTTTCATTGTAGATTGATCATTTTATTTAGTTATGAGCTTATTAATTAATGATTTAATAAAACATAAATTTTCAATTTTTAGGAAAAAACTGACCATTGTCAGTATTTTATATGACAATCATCATGTTCTGAAAATCAGAGCTTAAATACTTTTGAACCGTGGAAATCATGATATTACTGATTGGCGCCAGTCTTATTCTGGCAATACTTTTTCTGATCATGTTTATCCGTGCCGGCAAAAAGGGACAATTCAGGGATACCTATACTCCGTCTGTCAGAATTCTTTTTGATGACGATAAAGCCGAATCTTCCAAATAACATAATTAAACAAATATGAATAAAGAAACCTTTCATTATGACAACAAAATTGTAAAATGGTTTGCTTACGCCACTATGCTATGGTCGCTGGTAGGTATGCTGGTTGGATTGCTGATTGCCTTCCAGCTTGTATTTCCGGCTCTTAACTTTGATCTGGCTCAGACAACTTTTGGCAGAGCAAGACCGGTGCATACAAATGCCATCATTTTCGCCTTTGTTGGAAACGGAATTTTTATGGGGGTGTATTACTCTTTGCAAAGATTGTGTAAGGCGAGGATGTTCAGCGACACACTCAGCAAGATACATTTCTGGGGCTGGCAGCTGATAATAGTTTTTGCTGCCCTTACACTTACAGCCGGGTATACAACCGGAAAGGAATATGCCGAGCTTGAATGGCCGATAGATATTCTGATAACCATCATTTGGGTTGTATTCGGGTGGAACATGTTTGGTACGATTATCAAACGCCGTGAGCGCCATCTTTATGTCGCCATCTGGTTTTACATAGCCACTTTTGTAACTGTAGCTGTTTTGCACCTGGTTAATTCTTTTGAGCTGCCATACAGCTGGATTAAAAGTTACAGCTGGTATGCAGGTATGCAGGATGCCCTGGTACAATGGTGGTACGGACACAATGCCGTGGCGTTCTTCTTGACCACTCCTTATCTGGGGCTGATGTATTATTTCATGCCCAAGGCAGCAGACAGACCGGTTTATTCATACCGCTTATCAATTATACATTTCTGGGCGCTGATTTTCCTTTATATCTGGGCAGGTCCTCACCACCTCTTATACACTTCACTACCCGACTGGGCGCAGTCGCTTGGAGTAGTGTTCTCGGTTATGCTGATTGCACCAAGCTGGGGTGGAATGATTAACGGATTACTGACTTTGCGCGGTGTATGGGATAAGGTAAGGGAAGATGTTGTGCTTAAATTTATGGTAGTAGCTGTTACTGCTTATGGTATGGCTACTTTCGAAGGTCCTATGCTGTCGTTCAAGAACATCAATGCGATAGCTCACTTTACAGACTGGATTGTTGCTCACGTGCATGTTGGAGCGCTTGGCTGGAATGGATTTCTGACATTTGGTATTCTGTACTGGCTAATTCCGCGAATATTCAAAACCGAACTTTACAGCAAGAGCATGGCCAACACGCATTTCTGGCTTGGAACTCTGGGTATCTTACTATATGCAATACCGATGTACTGGGCCGGATGGACTCAGAGTCTGATGTGGAAAGAATTTACCGAAGATGGTACACTTAAATACCAGTTTCTTGAGACAGTAGTTCAGTTGAAACCATTCTACCTCCTGCGTTCAATCGGAGGCAGTATATATTTCATAGGAGCGGTTTTGATGGTATACAATCTGATTAAAACCATACGTTCAGGAAAGGCAGTAAACGACGAAGCTGCCGAAGCTGCTCCTTTGAGCGGTGAATATGTACCTCACCACAAAGAACACTGGCATCGCTGGGTGGAACGCAAACCAGTTCAGTTGCTGGTATTGTCGTTGATCGTAATTTTAATCGGAGGTGCAGTAGAATTCATTCCTTCCTTTTTAATCAAAAGCAATGTGCCTACCATCAGCAGTGTAAAACCTTACACCCCGCTTGAGCTGCAGGGAAGAGACATATATGTGAGAGAGGGATGTTATACCTGCCACTCGCAGATGGTAAGACCATTCAGGAGTGAAACCGCCAGATATGGTGAATATTCAAAAGCAGGTGAGTTTGTTTACGACCATCCTTTCCAGTGGGGAAGCAAAAGAACAGGACCTGATCTTGCACGGGAAGGTACTCAGAAATTGAGAAAGAACAACTCATGGCATTTCAACCACATGTACGAGCCGAGCTCAACATCTCCGGGTTCAATTATGCCGAGATATCCCTGGTTGTTTGAGAACGATATAGACATGGATATAACAGAGGCCAAGATTAAGGCTATGCAGACCCTGGGTGTGCCATACGAACAAGGATACGAGAAGATAGCTAATCAGGATCTGATGGCTCAGGCAAACGAAATTGTTGAAGATCTGAAAAAAGAAAAGATCAAGGCAATGCCTCAGAAAGAAATCATTGCACTGATAGCATATCTGCAAAGGCTTGGAAAAGACATTAGTGCCGAATCAAACTTAAGTGAAAAATAAACAATATGAAATTCATAAATTATCTGGAGACAATTTCAGGCGTTGGGATTTATCCGCTCACTTCACTGCTGATATTTTTCCTCTTCTTCGTTGTCCTTTTGTGGTTCGTCGCTAAGACAGACAAAAATTACCTGAAAGAAATAGAACAGATCCCATTCGATAATAACAAGTAAACCAATATGATGAGAACAATAAAATCAATCGCTTTGATCGTTGCATCAATGATATCCATTAATGCTTTTGCCACTTCACCGGCTCCGGCCAGGGGGATTGGCAGCAACCCTATGTTTTTGGCCATGGCAATCCTTGCAGGAGTATTGCTGATGGTGATTATCATTTTGTCCGGAGTATTAAAAACTGCAGTCAAAACTAAAATAAGGGATATATTGAACAGCAGGGGACTGCAATCTTTAATTGTGTTTGCGTTTTTAATTTCCGGCACCGACGCCATGGCTCAGGAAGTCAAAAAAGAAAGTATTTACGAAGCAACTCCGCTTGCAGGTATGCACCCGCTTGGATTTTATCTGCTTTTTGCGGTCATTTTGCTTGAGCTTTTTGTCATACTCTGGATGTGTCTTCTGATACTCAGAATAATTGTCAGAAAAGAAGCTGAATCTGCTGTAGCGGCAAACGAAGCAACCGAAAAGAAACCGGGTTTTTTCAGCAATTTGTTTGTCAGAAAATTTCTGGGTGTTAAACCGGCAAGTGCAGACGCAGATGTGATGCTGGATCACGAATATGACGGTATCCGCGAACTGGATAACGATCTTCCGCCTTGGTGGAAATACGGATTCTATCTCACTATAGTAAGTGCCATTATTTATTTAATCAGTTACCACGTTACACATACATCTATGTCAAGTATTGAAGAATACAATGCTGAAATGGCCAGTGCAGAAGCAAGTGTTAATGCCTACAGGCAAAAGATGGCATTGAATGTCGACGAGAGCAACGCAGTTTTTGTCAGCGAAACGGATAAAATAGAAAAAGGAAAATTGATTTATCAGAAAAATTGTGCAGTATGTCATGGACCGGAAGGTCAGGGTATAGTTGGTCCCAATTTCTGCGACAACAATTGGATTTATGGAAACAAACCCGGAGATTTGTTCAAAATAGTTAAGAACGGTACATCTAAAGGTATGAAGCCATGGAAAGACGATCTGACACCTGTAGAAATACAGAATGTTATTGGTTATATACACACACTACTGGGTACTAAACCCGCTAATCCGAAAGATCCGGAAGGGAACAATTACGATGGTGAAATGCAAACCAACCCGGAAGTTTCAAAAGCAGTATCCGACAGTTCGAAAAACATTGAAATTAAGTCATGAGTTCCGACCCGTTTGAACTTGAGCATGTAGACCAATCATACAGGGATTCCATAGGTACTATTGGAAAGGATGGCAAGCGCAAATGGGTTTTTCCCTGGAAGCCTAAAGGCAAACTTTACAACTACAGAACAGCGCTGTCAGTTTTTTATCTGCTGATACTTTTTTCGCTGCCTTTTCTTAAAAGCAACGGGCATCCCATGTTTCTTTTCAATGTAATTGAAAGGAAGTTTATATTATTCGGTACAATATTCTGGCCTCAGGATCTGGTGATATTCGGGGTAGCCATGATTACCATAATTTTATTTGTAGTCATTTTTACAGTGGCATTCGGACGCATTTTTTGCGGATGGGTTTGCCCTCAGACTATCTTTATGGAAATGGTATTCAGAAAAATTGAATACTGGATAGACGGCTCGGCAACTCAGCAAATTAAACTGAAACAGGAGGGGTGGACTGCGGAAAAAATAAGGAAAAGAGTTCTGAAACACTCGGTTTTTTATGCCATTGCTTTGCTTATTTCAAATACTTTTCTGGCATATGTCATCGGGATCGACGAACTTATTAAAATTATCACTGAACCTGTATCACAACACATAACGGGTTTTTTACTTTTACTTGTTTTCAGCGGTATTTTCTATTTTGTTTTTGCATGGTTCAGGGAACAGGTATGTATCATCGCATGTCCTTATGGACGTTTGCAGGGCGTTATGCTCGATAAAAACTCTGTGGTAGTGGCCTATGATTATAAAAGGGGTGAACCCAGAGGCCGGATCAGAAAAGGAGAGGATCCCGCTTCCAAAGGTGATTGCATAGACTGCGGCATGTGCGTCAAGGTATGTCCTACTGCGATAGATATCAGAAACGGCACTCAGCTCGAATGTGTTAACTGTACTGCTTGCATAGATGCCTGTGATGAAGTAATGGAGAAAATTGACAGACCAAAAAGACTCATTACTTTTGCCAGCGAATCGGATATCTCTGCCGGCAAACACAAACAGCTGAACTGGAGAACCGGAGCGTATAGTGTAGTATTGCTTATCTTAATGGTTCTGCTCAGCTTCCTGATCGCCAGCCGCAAAAACATTGATTCAACGATTCTGCGGGCACCGGGGATTCTTTATCAGATGACCGACAGTACACATTACTCAAATCTTTATCAGCTTAAAACCATCAATAAAACCTATCAGGCCGCAAAACTGGAATTAAGAGTTGTTGAGCCTGCAGGTGCAGTGATTCGGAAAGTAGGTAAAGACATTCTTGTAAAAGCCGAATCAAAATACGACGGTCAGTTCTTTCTGATATTACCTGCCGAAGAAATGACCGGACATAAAACAAAAATTATCATGGATGTTGTAAAAGACGGCAAGGTTATTGAGCGCATTAAAACCAGTTTTCTGGGCCCTATTTACAAGTAAAAATAGTATGAACTACAAATATTTTATCATTGGCATATATCTCACTTTTGTAGCACTTATCCTGCTGATGGTTTTTAAAAGCTGTTCTCAAAATATTGAGCTTGAAACAGGAAACTATTATGCTGAAGAACTCAAGTACCAGTCGCGCATAGATGCCAAGAATCTCGGCAATAAATACAGAGATTCTTTTCAAATCAAAGAACGGGACGGCCGGATAATTATAAATACCCCAATTTCGCTTAAATCAGATTCTGTAAGACTTGAATTCAAAAAACCTGATAAAGCATCTGCCGACAGAAATTTTTCATTTAAAGGAAATGGAATTTCACCCCTTGATAAAAAGCAATTCATTTCAGGTATTTACGGATTGAATATCAGATTATTTACAAAGGATGGCGAGTATCTTATCGAAAAGAAAATAAAACTGTAATGCTGATTAACGGTCTTTTATTCGGTTTGATTTCTACACTGCATTGCGCAGGAATGTGTGGACCTTTGGCCATGATGATTCCTTCAGGTGTTAAAAGCAACAAGCTGATGTTTGCGGTCTTGTATCAGGTAGGGCGTATTTCCGTTTATTGTTTTATCGGGCTCATTATTTATAGTGTCGGTGTATCATTTTCACTTTTTAAAATGCAGCAGTTTTTATCTGTAGCCATGGGAGCACTGCTTGTTTTGTATGTACTTTGGCCACTCTTAAAATTGCCGGTCCCCGCATTCGTCAGTTTGCCTTATGTCAGATTTCTCAATGCTTTCAGAAACAGACTTTCCAAAGGTGCTTCCCGTTCGGCGTTAATGCTGGGTGCAATTAATGGTTTATTGCCTTGCGGTGCGATTTACATAGCAGCACTTTATTGTGCCACTTTTACCGGGGCAGACGAGGCGCTGGTATATATGATGCTGTTCGGTCTTGGGACCATGCCTGTATTTATTGCTGCCTGGCTGATGATTGGCAAAAGATTCA
>CAZRKA010000072.1:0-15780 GCA_964600345.1 uncultured Chitinophaga sp.
CAATTACTGCAACTAATAAAGAGGAGGGAGCTACCAGGTTCGGTTTTGAGGTGTCGCCTCAAGATTCGATCGGAACCTTAATGGGAGACATGATAATTACCGATAATATAAGAACAAAGTTAGTAGGCGGCACAAAATATATCACTTACACTGAAAATGGGGTTGAGGGTGTAGGGTCCCTTTCGTGGTCATTTAAATGGATAGCGCCTCAATCTAACGAGAATGTTACTTTCTATGGAGGATTTAACTCTAATTTTAATGGCCATAAGGATGGCGATAAAACTTATCTTTCTACCTTAACTGTAAAGAGGAATAAAGCTTTGAAAATTGAGGAAATGACCGCTATACAAGAAGTGAAAGTATATCCAAACCCTACTTATGATTACGTATTGATTAATCTTGAGGTGAATACCGCCTGCAAAATTGTGGTAGATATAATTGATATGAATGGTAAACAGGTGTCGCTATTAATGGACAATATTGTCAACAGTGGCAAATTTAACAAGCAGTTTGATATCAGCACCCTTGCTGACGGGCACTACCTTGTTCGCATCAATGCGAATGGAAAACAATCAACTAAGCGGATTAATATTGTAAGATATTAATGAAATCTTGTAAACCAAAAATCAGCCTGTAGACTAACCTAAAAGAACTCGAGTTCAATACATTAACATTTATTTTCATTAATGAATAATGACGGAATAAAAAGTAATGTTAATTTTTTTTAATTGATAGTCAGAGAATTGCAACTTAGAAATTTTCCAAAAAGTTCGACATTACGCCAATTGCCTCCACGAAAATTAAAACCGCCCTTAAAGCGGTTTTTTTATTTTCGTGGGCCCCGTAGCGTGAATGCAGCGCAGCGAAATTCACTGCTACTGGGGCTGATATTCAACATTTGCTTTTAAGAAGAAGTTCGACACTTCGCCAATTTACCCCACCCCGTGTCAGAAAAAGCCCGAAACAATATTTTGGACTTTTTTAATTTATTCGGTCGGGCTTTTACGACACGGGGTGAGCCCCGTACCGTGACGAATCCGCCGCGGCGGAGAAGTCTCTGGTACGGGGACATAAATGACAGAGTGAGAATGAATGTGAAAGCGATTTATAAATCCTTGAAAATCTTACTTAATTAAACAAAGTCAGTACTTTAATAACTTTACATAAAAGGTATTATTTCCGACTGTAATATGAGCGGTGTAAATGCCGTTAGCGCTGGAAGTCAGGTCGATTTGTACACCGGCGTTTTGTGTATCTCCGATACTTTCACTGACTAATTTCCCTGAGATATCGTAAACAAGTATTCTGATTCCGATGTCATCCGTTGTGTTAAATTTTACATTGAATATGTTGTTTGAGGGATTTGGATAAACCAAATAGGTCAAAGGTATAACAGATATTCCATTTGTATGATCTTCAATAACTTGTGTAATAGCCGGTGCTGTAACGACGGGTTTATTCAGGTCGAAATAAATATAAGCGGTGTTACTTATTAAATGACCGTTTTTAAGCGAATCATTTGTAAATATACTGAACTTAAAATACCCTTTACTTGCCTCCTCATCTACATTTTTTGGCTTCAGGAATATATTGCTGTAGGTGACTGTCAATACATTTCCACTTAACTTAATGATTGCAGGGTGACTATATCCTGTAATTGAAAGTGTATCTAAATCCAGTGAACTACTCAAGGTATCAACTAGTACCACATCGTATGCGTCATCGTTACCTTCATTTTGGAATTCAATATAATACTCCAGCTTTTCGCTGGTCTCAGGCGCAATCTTTTGTTTACTGCAATTTTTGTAATTCGGATCAAAACTGTAAACAATGCGATGAGTCATTTCAAAATAGTTATCAGTTAAGTCGGGTTCAGGATTAAATAGCCTAGAAACAAATGAACTGTAAATAATTGAATCCGGCTTTAATTGCGAAGTATCCATCCTGCAATAGAAATGTATCTTTCTGATATCGTTATAACTCAAATTATAGATTTTTCCGCTTGCAACATTGCTGCCTGTAATGGCTCCTTTTATTGAACAACTATCCAGAATAATCCGGGAATCTATGTTAAAGCTAAAATTAGCTGAATCTGCAGGGAAACCCAAATTCTCTAAAGAAACACTGTATACAAAATTTGAATTCCAGCGAATGTTAAAACCTTTTTGAAATTGAACCTTATAGTCAAACTTTGCAGGTCCTTTTACAGGGACATCCAATATATAACTGCTGTCTTTGCTAATTGAAATCTTATCGTTGAAACATGCAGATGATTTTTTTTCATGAGCAACAGTGTATAATCCCTTTTGAACAAAGTAATCATATTGACCATTTTTATTGGAAAAGCAAATAAACTCTGAACCGTTGATTTTCAAGTTCACTTTGTAATCCGGTAATACTTGATCAATTGATTGATTGTAAAAGCAATTGGAATCAATATCAACATAAGCAGTGCCTCTAATATTAGCTCCTTGACCAACATGCAACTGAAGCATTTTTTTATTGTCAAAATCCTGGATAAAAACGCCATGCCGGCTTACCAATGGACCAAACCAGCTTGAACCAACTGTAAAATCTTTTTCAAGGACATTCCAGACAGTATCGCCTTTACATAAGGTATAATAATACTTGATTTTAAAGTCTGATGTAGACCAATTCCATATAATGTTTCCTTTCCAAACCTGAATGTTTATGAGATAACTAGTTC
Organism: uncultured Chitinophaga sp.; assembly: GCA_964600345.1. Lineage (GTDB taxonomy): Bacteria > Bacteroidota > Bacteroidia > NS11-12g > UBA955 > JABMMZ01. The sequence continues at coordinate 2,708 of CAZRKA010000072.1, forward strand.
CGGGAAGGGTGTTGCTGTATCGAATTTGAATCAATTTATCACCGAACTCAAGTATCCTGTACCTGGTGACAAGATTGTCTACAAATTCTTGTACTCCGTAGATATGATCGTCAGTACAGTCAATGCCATATAAGGTGTATGGGCTGAAACTGCTGTCCGAATTGGATATCACGCTGTCTTTGTCGTTTAAATATGCAAACCCGATTGCCGACTTATCGTTTGCTGCAATGATATTAGAAAACAGCAATTTACTTTTACCGGCGATTATTCTGTATCGCGAACCCCAGGATGCTTTTATATCAGCAACTCGATTAAAATTTCCGCTTCCTTCGTCGTATTTGTATATGCGCGAATGATGTATAAAATTGCTGTCACCATAAGTCGCAAAATACAGACTTTCTTTAGTTGCGCATACATTTCCAAAACTAAATGCTGAATCGAATGTACCTCCCGGCATGGTATCCCAATGGTTGTTTTTGTATTCAATCATACCAAAGTACTTCCCGGTTGGAGCGGAAACATTATCGAAACTTTTAATCCTGCCGGTACAGATTATTCTGTCACCCCATATTACCAGCCTGGTTGTAGTTCCTTTGATAACTACCTTTTTGAGCTCAAACCATTTATTTCCATCATATAGTTCAAAAACATTTGTATAGGCCGGATTAATAAGATGCTGTAGATATAAAAATGGATAGGTTGAGGTATATTCAGTACCTCCGCCACCGGTACTCATTTCCAACAGCAAGGAAGATGATGAAGGTGACATATCGCGGTATATGGCGTAGTGCTGGCTTTTCAAGCCAATGGTGATCATTAAAAATGAAAAGAGGAGTAACTTTGATTTCAAAATTTCATAATTTTTAATGCAATTTAATTAATTGTTTAGTGCTTTGAAAGTTTAAAGCAACTAACACCTAAAAAATGACAATCAAGTTACAAATTGCGTAATAATTCACTACATTAGTGTTTAATCAGGCGGTAACGGTTAGTACATTATAAGCAATTGTATTCACCTAAGCTGCAGTGAAGTTGAAAACGGTAACATCATTCTCATTACATCACATACACCGTGATAATGATTGTACTGAAAAAAATAATCATAAATAATTGTCACATACCTGAATTCTCTCGTCTTATAATTGTATATACATTCTTCATGCGTAAATTACTGAGCTTTGCTTTTCTCTCTTTATTTTCAGGACTTGCATTTACGTATGCGCAAAACAGCAAAATCGGCGACGGTTTTGGTGGACGGCTTTGGTATCAACCCTATAATTTTACAGCCGGTTCTTATTATGCATTCACAACCTGCGGCGACTCAAACCAGCTATATGGCTGGGGATTGAATGTATACGGTCAGCTGGGCAATGGCAATAATACCTCCAGCCCGGTTCCGGTCAGGGTAAGTGGAATGACTGATGTAGATTATTTTTCCTCCGGCTATAATTCAGCCGTTATTAAAAAAGACGGTTCTGCATGGGTGTGGGGTATTAACTTTGGATCAGTTCCTCTTAAAGTGATGGAAAATATAAGGTATATTGACGCAGGGTATAATTCGGTGACACTGGTAGCTAACGATGGCGCAGTTTATTCAGTTGGTAATTTTACCCCTTCATTCGGTATAGGAAACTCGCCCGGTTTTTACCTGAACAATCCCGCTAAAATGTCGTTTATCAATCGTGCCGTCAGAGTTGCAAACGGACTTTATACCACAGTTATCCTGCTCGACGACAGCAGTCTGATGGTTACGGGGGCAAATCCCTGGGGTGGATTGGGGATTTCGACGGATTTGAACGAAATAAGATATACGCCGGTGTTTCTGCCTTCACTGAATTCAATTGTCGAAATAGAAGCCAATGTACAGACCAATCTGGCGCTGGATAAAAACGGGGATGTGTATACCTGGGGTCTCGATTCCATTTATGCGGTATGCTTTCCTCAAAAGATCAGCGGACTTAGTAATATTGTCGCTATATCAGGCTGCAACGACGGAAGTCATTTTCTGGCATTGGATGCAAATCACAATTGTTATGCCTGGGGCGACAACAGATTCGGGCAGTGCGGGGCAGCTTCAGATAATCCCTGGTTCAGAAAACCAGTTTTAGTTGCAGCAAATGTCAGTGATATCATGGCCGGAGAAACTTTTTCCTACATCGTTAAATCGGATGGAACCTTATGGGCCAGCGGTTCATCCAATGGTGCTTCTATATGGATGAATCTTTACGATTCGGCGCGAGATAAATTTACTCAGATTGATCCGGCATCAGCACCATTCAGTTCGTGTAAACCATTTAAAACCGGTACCGTCATCTACAATCAGAGTTTCAGTATCTGTGAGGGAGATTCGGTTTTTGCAGGACAGAAAACATATAAATTCAAGGGTGTTTACACTGATACCCTGACTTCTTTTATGGGTGCTGATTCTATTGTTAGGACAATTATAGACATCGTTAAACCTGTTTCATCATATTATTCAACTTCCATCTGCAAAGGTGATACAGTTCTGATCGGAAATAAAAAGTATACAGCAGCCGGGTCGTATATTGACACGTTTTCAGGCTACAGGAATTGTGATTCGATATTGTATACTGACATTAAATTGATCAATTCGTCAGGCAGTACCAGTTATGTAGTTATATGCAAGGGAGATACCTTGATTTTAAATGGAAAAACAATAACTGAAGCCGGAAATTATTATGATACTTTGGAGAATTACCTGGGTTGCGATTCTATCATATTGACTGATATTTCTTATGATACCAGCCCTTTGAAATGCGACAAATCTGTCAGATTTTTTATTCCAAATACATTTTCACCCAATGGGAATTCTAAAAACGAATTATTTGCTTTAGCCGGCAATAACATTGCTTTGGTTCACATGCAGATATTTAACCGCTGGGGCGAGAAATTATTTGATTATTCGGCAAAGGATGCCGCCTGGGACGGCAATTACAAAGCTGTCGAATGTCAGCAGGGTATATACATCTTTATCATCATAGTAACAGGCAATGACGGTAAACAATACTTTTTAAAAGGAACTCTACATTTACTCAGATAGCCTGGTCTGATTTTTATTTAAGCCCGGTATTTTAGAATTTGTTTATTTTTAAGGTATACAGACACTGTATTGGTCGAAGATTTAGCATGCTTGGTAAAAATGACACAATTATGATACATATTCAGACTGTTATTGCGTTCAGATTTAAAATTTATAGGAATGAGACAAGCAATTGCATTGATTTTACTGACGGGGTTATTTTATGTACTTTTTTACAATCAGGAGGCCGGAATTAATATCCTGATTTATGAAGTCGCCTTATTGGGAATTTCATTGCTGATATTCACTAAACCGGTTTTAACGCCGGTTTTTTTAATTGTTTTGTCTGCAACAATTATGAGTGCCGTGTTTACGGCTTTGTACGGCTCGGGAATATCTATTATGGTGAATTTTATCTCAATGTTTTTACTTGTCGCCTACAGACTGGCACCGGGTTTAAGATCCATGTTGATAGCGCTGCCATTGACATTCTACCAGATAATCGGTATACCATTCAGTATTTTAAATACTTTTTACAGCAAAGAAACTGCATTTTCAAATAGTCTGAGAAGGTTTGTATACAAGCTGAAAGTTGCGTTGATGCCGCTGGCGGTTATATCTGTTTTTCTTGCATTATATGTATTTGCCAATTCAAGGTTCAGCAAGCTTATGAATCAATTCGGTGAAAGTATAGGCGATTTTTTAAGCCGTATTTTTGGCAATATTTCATTCGGCAGTTTCATCGTAATTATATTTGGTTTAGTCATAGCTTCAGGTTTTATTTTCGTGCGTTTAAACAATAAATGGCTGGTAAAGGACAGGGAGACAAGTGATGAACTTGTAAGAAAACGAAATGCATGGCGTGGTTTCAATATGATGGATCTCAAAAAAGAGTATCAGGCAATGCTGTTTCTTCTGTTTGGATTAAATGCCCTGATTCTGGTTCTGAATGTTATTGACATAGACTGGGTATGGTTGAATTATCGCTGGGATGGCGGCACCCTCAAAGAGTTTGTTCACGAAGGTACTTACATTCTGATTGCGGCTATCCTGCTCTCTTGTGGCATTGCACTTTATATTTTCAGGCTTAATCTGAATCATTACAAAGGCAATAATCTGCTTAAATGGTTAACATATATCTGGATAGCACAAAATATGCTGATGACATTATCTGTTGCCATGCGCACCTACCGGTATATTCAACATTTCAATCTGGCGCATTTGCGTATAGGTCTTTTGTATTTTTTACTCGCCAGCCTTATTTTCATGGTGTTTATTCTCCTGAAAATAAAACACCGAAAAACAGACTTTTATCTGATTCGGAGAACAGTCTTATCATCTTATCTGGTTTTTTTCATGATTTGCCCATTCGACTGGGACAGAATTATTGTATCTTATAATTTCAGACATTCAGGTACCGGATTTGTTCATAAAGACTGGACCATGACTCTTTCGGATAAAACATTACCCATAATTCAGAACAACATGGAATTTATGGATGGCCAAATTGATTCATTAAGCTGGCATTCGGGCAAAGCATCAACATACAGGGAACTCCAGGAGAAAAGAATACATGCATTTTTAAACCGTTATGAAAAGCAAGACTGGTGGTCGTGTAATCTGGCAGAGGCTAAAGCATACAAATACCTGAAGGGAAAGGAGTAGTCAGGATAACTTATAAATTCTGATTGAGAACGGTTCTGAAAATAAAAAAGCCCCCACACTTGGTGGAGGCTTTTTAAAAGCTGTTTTAAATTATTCCTGATTAGTTAATGGTCATTTTTCTGGTAACAGAATGTGTAGCAGTTTTGATGGTATAGAAATAAATACCCGGTGCAAGACCATCTGCATTCATTGTTAATGCATGGTTACCTGCTCCTTTAGAACCAAATGACTGTGTACTTACAACCTGTCCGTTGATATTGTATATTTCAAGACTTACTTCTGATTCAGTATCCAGCCAGATGATTACTTCTGAGGTATTGCTGAATGGATTAGGATAGTTCTGAGAAACTATGAACACTTCCTGATTTGAGTTGAACTGGTTAACACCAAGGCTCCAGAGTGTCTGAATTGAACCGTCAAGTATTTTAGAAACCGGAACTGCAGCATAAAGAATATCGTTTACGCCTGCAGGGTGGTTATTGTCTGCGGTGCTGTTGTTCTGGAGATTTGTTCCTGCAGTGGCATCCTGTTGGAAAACAACGTGAACGAAATTATCTACAGTTTTGGCAACACAGGCGAATTCTTCTTCAAATCCCTGCCATTGTGTGATATCCTGTGGAGTAGCCCAGTTGGCGCCGCCATCAGTAGAGTGAACAATGAAAATGTCTCTCATGTTGACGTTGTTGGCATCCACGTCCTGTTCCAATGGATAAGAGAAGGTAACGAATATATTGCCGTTTCCGTCAATACCGGCTGAAGGAGAGTGCAGCAATGAGGTATTTCCAAGTCGGGCAACAGATGAAATACCGTTGTTTTTAAGAGCCTGAGGAACCAGACCGTTTTCGAGTGCTGCTGTGTTACCTGCAGAAATCTCTAAGGCTCCGCTTTTGTCGCGGTCGAACTGAAGTCCGCCGGCTATGAATTGTACAGTCTGTGTATTTTCATTCCAGTAGGCAAGAAGTGATGTACCGGGGAAGAAACTATAAGTTTCATTAGCGGTGTCATTGTCAAATACTCTGCTTACACCCCAGAAAGTGTGTACTTTGCCGTTATTGTCGATCAGTACTTCAACAGAACCGTCGCAAACAAATGGGGTATCAAGCATTAATTTTTTAGAGTTGTATGGTGCATAAGCAAAACTGTCGCAAATGATTCTTGTGAATGTAGAACCATTGTCTGTAGATTTCCATACGGCAACGTCTTTAAGGTTATCTCCTGTTACTATGGCAACAATTGAGTCGCGAACGTCGATTGCATATTCATCGCCACCGCCTGAAACATATCTTGAGCTGTCGTAGCCGGGAAGTAGAATATGTTCTATATCCCAGGTCTGACCACCGTCAAGTGAACGGCTGTAGGTCATCGGTGCATATACGCCGTTGATGCGCGGAGCTCTTGGATCTCCTGCAACTGTTGAGTCTGAGTAACTTGAAACGCAATGGAAAATGTTTCCGTTGTTGGCAACACGTCCCCATATTGGTCTGCGGCCGCTTTCGCTCAGTATTGATGAACCTGAAGTCCATGTAGTGCTTCCGATTGATGCATTACTTGACATCACAAAGCCGCCGTTTGCAGCATCGTGGCCCATAACCCATTCTTTAGTTCCGTTTAAGCCGATTGAAGGCCAGCCCAGTCTTACGCTTTCAAGTCTGTTGGTAGGACTGCCTACTGTTAACCAGCTGGTAAGGTTGAAGTGGTTGTAACCGGTACCGCGGTTATTGTAAAGCGCATCGTTCGATGTGGTCCAGGCAACAGAAACTCTTCCGTCGCTGTGCAAAAGTACACGTCTGCCGATACTTGCATTTGTCTGAAGATCGTAGTAAGTGCTTCCGACTTTGATGAAATTATAGTTGATAATTCCGCGTTTGGCATTGCTTGGTGTTTTGGTTGAAGCAGCAACGACCATAGAGTCGAAAGTGCTTACTTCTACAGCATTACTGCTGCTGCTGGCTTGCTGGGCGCCACCTACCGTGGTTTGCCCGAATTTTGAGGCATCCTTGCTTTGTGAAAATGCCAGGAACGGCATCATCAAAGCTGATAAAAGTAATTTTTTGTTCATGATAACAATTGAATATTGATTTTAAAGGTGTAAAAATAGTCGAAATTCATAAATTCTGAAACAAAATGTCAAATAAATAATCAATGAGTTTACACCCAATTAATAATCAAACCGTAACAGAATTATAATTCAAAAAATAAAATCCTGGCTCTCAGTATTTTGGCATTAAATGCCCGGCATCGCTCATTCTTAAATCAAACTAATTTCAACTGGTAAGGAACCTCGGCAATCCGTAGTATTTTGACCACCATTTCTATCATCAGCTGACCTTCGTCCGTTCCGGTATCATTTACGCCTTTTGATCTTAAGTCGTAGTACTTGAGATTGGCAAATATCTGTTCTATATGCGCAGGTAAGTAATTACTGCTTGCCTGGCGGTAATCGTCAAGAAAAAACTCGTTCACTCCAAGCGCCAGTGCTATTTCCTTTCTGGGTTTGTTTTTAACATGGCCGTAAGTGTATACTTTGGAAAAGTAAGAATACAAATTGGCTATCATCGGAATGATGGAATTCTGTTTCGTATTTGAAGCAAAGTAATTGGTTATCTGAATTGCTTTGTTAAAGTTTTTTTGTCCAATGGCTTTCTGAAGCTCAAATACGTTGTAGTCTTTACTTATTCCAATGTTTTGCTCAATATGTGGAATACCAATGATGGCGACGTCTTCCTTTACATTGATGAGCATTTTGTCAATTTCATTGGCAATCTTACCCAGATCGTTTCCCAGAAAATCGGCGATTAACTGAACTGCCTTTGGGTCAATATGACGTGATTTGGTTTTAAAATAGTGCTCTATCCACGGAATTACTTCATAATCCCTCAGGCGGTCTGCAGTGAAATGTGTGTATTTTCCGAAAAGTTTCCCGATTTTTTTTCTTTTGTCTACTTTCTTCCCTTTGTAGCACAATACCAGTATGGTACTGGGCAATGGGTTCTCAACATAATCTTCCAGTAATTCAATGTCCGAGAGATTCTGAGCCTCTTTGATAATGATCAACTGATATTCGCTCATCATCGGATAGCGTTTTGCCGCCATTTTAATTTCAAGCGGACTGATATCTTTTCCGTAGGCTATGGTTTGGTTAAAACTCTTTTCTTCCGGCTTCAAAACGCCATCTTCAAGAGCCTTGCATATTTCATCAATATAAAATGTTTCGTCACCTTCGAGCAAATACAGGGGAGTGAATTTTCTGCGTCTGATATCGCCTGTAATCTGATCGAATTTTATACTGGTCTGATTGGCCATTATGATTTAAGTTCGCAGTGTTGAAACTGAATTTTAAGTCCTACAATTTTACAACAAAAGCTGAACAAGGTAATGCACTAATTTTCGACATTATCAGGAAGCGCTATGTGAAGCTTAGTCCTGAGGAATGGGTAAGACAGCATGTGATTCATTATCTGATAGAGGAAATAGGTGTGCCTGCCGGTCTGATTTCAGTAGAAAGATCGCTGGACTTCAATGGGTTAAAAAAACGTTTTGACATTTGTGTGGCAGCGCCTGATGCGAGCATGTACTTGCTGGTCGAATGCAAGGCACCGGGAGTCAGGTTGTCGAATGCTGCACTTATGCAAGCAGGGATTTACCATAAGACACTGGGTGTCAAGGGTATATTTTTAAGTAATGGCTTGCAGCACGCTTTTTTCAGATGGAACAATCAAACCCTTAGTTTTGAGCGTTCAGCAGATTTACCTCTGTACCGCGACTGGTCTTAAACGGATTCCTTTTTTTCCATTCATCGCCGATGTTCTTTTCAAACCAGCTGCCTATAAATCTGAAAACCAGCCTGATTAAACCCGGTTTTATCCAGATATAGTTAAAGTTTTCGACCGGATGAGCTCCGGCATTTGCTTTTGCTTCGCGCGCTGTTCTTCCCATTTCGATTCCGGAATAAGAAGATTCGATAGCTTTGGCAATACCGTCGTAAAGTATATTGAAATACAGATTGTATTTTGAATTGAAGTCGTAATCCAGGCCAATGTAATGTATCTCCATCCTGTTCTTGTCCGGATAATAAATATGGCTGCTGAAAGCTATCAGTTTATCTCCTTCATAATACCCGAATACTTTGAAACAATCTCCTAAACAGGCTTTCATTTGCCTGAAATAAGCGGCATTGAGTATCCCCAGCGCCAGACTTTGTTTTTTAACAATGTTCAGATATAACTCATTTATACGGGATTCTTCTTGTATGAGATGTCCGGCATCCAGCTCTGTCTTTCGCAAGCTTGCGGCCGACTGTATGATTTTAAACGCCCTTTGCCTGTATTTTCGGCTGAGGTCTGAAATATAATTTTCAAATGTTTTCCATTCAGGCCGGATATCCAGTTCCATTGTGAGATCCTGACTGAAGGCTTTGAATTTGTGACAGGTAAACTGAACAGGTGCAAACTCTCGTGAACAGTCTTTGAGCAATATGCCACAACTGTCTGCTTCCATTTTATTTTCTTTGCGGTATAACTGCAGACAGTCAAAGATTTTAGATTTATCATTCTTATCGGCAAACCAGAATCCCTGATAATTGACCCTGAAAAGATTGCCGCAAACCATGATTTTAACCTCATGTCTAACTATGCATTCTTTCAGATGTTTCAAAACCGGTTTGTCAAAAATGCCGTGGTGATAGTGTTTGCTGTTGAAATTGAGGAATTGAAGGTACATGACTCCGATCAGTTCACCCCGGCGTCTGATATTGACATATCTGAATTCTATGTCTTCGGGCATGCTTAATTCGGGAGCGGTAATATCCGGACAGAGAAGGTGGTGATTTTCGGGTAAAAAGTTTTCCCATACCGGTTTCACATTGGCGAAACTGTTATAGGTATCGAAAGTAATCTCTGCTATATCTCTCGAGATGTAAAACATTATGGTCTTGCTGTCATTTTTTTACGCAGTCTGATGTTCAGCATTTCTACAAATAAACTGAAGGCCATTGAAAAGTATATATATCCCTTGGGTACATGGAACTCGAATGCCTCAACTATCAGCATAAAACCGATCATCAGGAGGAAAGACAATGCAAGCATTTTGACAGTCGGGTGTTTTTCCACAAAACTGCTGATGCCGCCCGATACCAGTAACATGATTAACATTGAAAGTATGATAGAAATAAACATGACGGTTATGCTTTGAGTGAGTCCAATAGCGGTAACTATCGAATCGACTGAGAATACCAGATTCAGCATAAGTATTTGTCCTATGATGCTGCTTAATTTTTTCTTAGTCTTACTTTCAAGTTCTACATGTTCGTCTACATTGAATTTATGATGTATTTCAGTAGTTGATTTATAAATAAGAAACAAACCACCTGCCAGCAAAATCAAGTCTTTGATGCTGATATCTTTACCTTCAAAATCAAATGGAAGAGTGAAAAATGTAGCCTGAGCTTCAATAATAAATTGAATGACAATCAGCAAGAGCAGTCTGAGCAGCATGGCCAGCATCAATCCGATATTCCTGGCTTTTTTCTGGTCCTTTTTCTCGGCGCGACCGGCTACAATGCTTACAAAAATGATGTTATCTATCCCCAGAACAACTTCCATAAATGTAAGTGTTATGAGGCTTATCAACCCGGCCGAACTAAGCAGATCAACGGCAGTGCTGTCAAGTAATATCATTCCGATAGGGTTCTGTAATAAATTCATTAAGAATGCAAAAATAACTGATTATTGATTTTTACTGCGGTCTCTTTTAAAGATTTCGGTATTTTCAAGATAGAAGGGGCTTAATAATTGATAAAATTCCGCTGTTTGAGTGCCATCAGTGTTTTTCATCAGCAAGTTTTGAGTACTTGTTTCTGATACAATTTCCTTCTGCAGGCACATTACAGTTCTGAAATGTCTGCCGGGCAGATTGTATATGAGTAATTCGTGTTTGATATATATACCTTCTGTTTTGCAAAGTGATTTAAGTTTTTCGGCCTCAAACGGCGGATATATTAACCAGATTAATCCGTTTTTGTTCAGTAAATCCGACGATTTGGGCAATAATTTTTCAATAGCCAGACCGGTATTATGAATGGCCCTGTTTTTTTCACTGTCTTTTTTTTTAAGCGAATTGCTGAAGTAGGGCGGATTACAGACGATGAGATCGTATTTTAGTACAGAATTAAATTCCAGAAAATCACCGTGAACAAGTTCAATCCTGTTGCTGAAAGGCGATGCCTCAATATTGGCCTTTGCCTGCTCATAAATGGCCGCTTCATTTTCGATGGCAGTGATTCCTGAATCCGGAAATTTCTGCGCCATAAAAAGAGCAAGTACTCCGGTACCGGTTCCTATGTCGATGCAATGACCCGGACCGGGATGTGTTGCCAAAGCACCAAGCAGACAGGCATCGCTGTTTACGCGCAGACCTTTTTCCTGATGGCTTATACTAAATTGCTTGAAGTGGAAATAGGAGTTGCCCAAAACGGGTACTTACAGTATCAGCATGGCATCGCCATAACACTGGAAAGAGTACTTCTTTTTGATTGCTTCCTTGTATGCGTCCATCACAAAATCGTATCCACCGAAAGAAGTAGCAAGCATCAGCAAGGTGCTTTCGGGGGCGTGGAAATTGGTAATAAATGCATTTGCAATAGAGAAATCGTAAGGAGGAGATATAAATTTATCGGTCCAGCCGGTGCTTGGATTCAAAGTACCTGTAGATGAAACAGACGACTCTATTGCCCGCATAACACCGGATCCAACCGCAACTATCCTGTTCTTGCCTGTTTTGGTCCTGTTTACCAGATCGGCTGTTTTTTCGCTGATAACATAACTCTCAGAGTCCATCTTGTGCTTACTCAGATCTTCAACTTCCACATTCCGGAATGTTCCAAGTCCCTGATGAAGGGTAAGTTCTGTAAACTTGATGCCCTTGATGTCCATACGCATCATTAATTCGCGGCTGAAATGAAGTCCTGCGGTAGGAGGAGCAACGGCGCCTTCTACAGTTGCAAATATTGTCTGATAGCGTTCTTCGTCGTCTTTTTTAACCGGTCTTTCGATATATCTCGGAATAGGAGTTTCTCCAAGTTTTCTGACAATATGATTAAATTCTTCCTTGCTGCCATCGAACAGGAACCTGATGGTTCTGCCTCTGCTGGTTGTATTATCAACTACTTCAGCCACCAGATCGTCGTCGCCGAAATACAATTTATTGCCAACCCTAATCTTACGTGCAGGATCTACAAGTACATCCCATAGTTTATGTTCTTCATTGAGCTCTCTCAAAAGAAATACTTCAATTTTAGCACCTGTCTTCTCTTTGTTACCATACATTCTGGCAGGGAAAACACGGGTATTATTGAGTATAAATAGGTCGTTTTCGTCAAAAATATTAAGTATATCCTTGAATTTTTTGTGTTCAATCTTCTGAGTGCTTCTGTTTAATATCATCAGTTTGCTCTCATCGCGGTTTTTGTGCGGATCCTGGGCTATTAAATTTGCCGGCAGATCGAAGCTGAATTTAGATAATTTCATTGGACTATAATTAGGGTAAAAAAGGGTGCAAAAGTAACTTATTTAAACAAAAAAGACAAAATTTGTTTTTTTAAGCATTTGAATAAACAGATAAAGTAAGTTTTTTCAGGTTAATTGCCAGAAATTTAGCTGCTTATAATATTTTTCGGAGAACCGGGAAATGTGAATTTAAGCTGCTGTTCAGAACTTATTCAGCTTTCAGACTTTCGGCAAGGGCTTCAACTTTTTTCTGGGTACGGTCGAACGACATATCCGAATCTTTTACCGGTTTAAGAACCCTTTCGGCTAACTTGTACAATGTTTCTACATCCGTCTTTTCCTTTTTGAAATAGGTGAGGAAGGTTTCTTTCCGGTAATCCTTGCTGTAGGCTGATTCCTTGAGTGTTTTGAGCTGAAGCAGCAACTCTTCCATTTCCATGACTATGGGTTTAAAACTGTCGGCAGTTTTGCCGTATAGTTTGCCGTAGTTTTTGTACTCATCCATCAGTTGTGCAGTTTCGAGATCGACTACCAGTTTTTTTTCCCTGTATCTGGAGTCGCAATAATCGTAGTTGTGTGCGATAATATCTTTTCTTTCCTGTATTTCTTCAAGCGGCATATAATCGAGCCAGCTTTTAATGGTCATCAGGCGGGCATTCAGGGTGTCAATCATCTGAAGTTCTGCCTTTACTTCGAAATCTGCCTTATGCCCTTGCTTGCAAGCCATCGAAACAACAAGTAGTATTGAGATAAAATATTTGAGCATGCTGCGAAATTATATTTTTTTTATTTTAGTTTTGAGCACTTCTAAAATTTTTGTTAACCAGGACAGATTATAAACGTGTAAGAGATATCGTCTTTTTGAA
>CAZRKA010000073.1:0-15512 GCA_964600345.1 uncultured Chitinophaga sp.
GCACTGGAAGCAGAAAGGGAAAAATTCAGACTGGGGATAGTGACACATAAGATATCTTTTGTGTATTTTCAGATTTTATTTAAGGGTGAAATAATTGGCGATTGCGGGTTTCACACCTGGTATATCAAGCACAACCGTGCAGAGATCGGGTATGCCATTAAAAATGAATCATTGAGAAACCAGGGAATCATGAGCGCTGTTATGCCTGTGATACTAAAATACGGTTTTGAAGTAATGAAACTGCACAGAGTTGAAGCACTTGTAGGAAAAGACAACCCGGCCTCACAAAAACTCCTTCTGAAAAGTGGTTTTGAAAAAGAAGGCATTTTGCGTGAGCATTACCTTGTAGATGGCATTTATGAAGATTCGGTCATGTATGCCTTGATTGACCGTAAAAGTTAAACCCGGACACATACTTCATTTGATCCTAAGATCCCAATCCTGTTATATCGGGCTTTCTTTAAACTATAATCACTGATTATTAGTCTTTAATCTACTTATTCCTTCAAAAGGATAGTCAATTTTAAACAATGCTTGGAAAATTAAAATATTTTCGTTTAACTTTGTATTGAAAAACAAAAAACACTATGCATTACATTTTACACTACGACAAACTCCATTACGTCTATATGCGCGATGTGCATCATGATCACCTCCTGTTTGCTGTTCAGAAAGAACAGCACGAGGTTTTCATGGACATTGTCAATCTTTACAATAGCGAACCCTCAGAAGTGCCGGATGATTATACCATGGAGGTTCTAAAAATGACAGAGGTATCAGACGATGTTTATACATTAATAGATACCAAGCCTTTGAGGTATCCTGTTAACAATCTGTATTACGTACTAGCTTTCCCAATGAACGACGGCCCGGAAAGCTGAATTACGCAAGTCGACACCAAAATCACAACATTTATTGCCACTTGCTTCTTAAGAGGCATTGGTTGATACCGCTTATCTGAAACTTAATGGCATGACCGTGCTTTAGCCTGTCTCGTCCACTTAAAAAATGGCTGTCAGGAGCATACATAACAGAATTCCAACTTGCAGAGTATTATTTCCTGCTAAAAATATTCAAACAAATTATACGGGTATCAAAGGGTATCAAAAAAGAATCCCGGACCTGCCTTATTCAGGTGATCCGGGATCATCAACAAAAAAATATATAAATTAAGAACGCTTTCTATTTTATCGCAACAATGTTACAGTGCCTCTGAAGGCAAACATGTCGCCGTTGATGTATTCTCCGTTAACAGTCCATACATACACGTCCTGTGCACATAATTCGCCGTTAAATGTGCCATCCCATTCTTCTGTCTGATCGGTGGTTTCGAATACTTTTTCGCCCCAGCGGTTATAGATGCAGAAGACGAAGTTATTGTTTTTGACATTATAGGTTGATGGCTTGAAACCGTCGTTGCGGCCGTTTTTATTCGGCGAAAACGCGGTTGGTGTATAAACATATCCCTCTTTGAAAGTGCCGAGGTAATTGGTTTTAAGCATGGTATCAGAACAACCGAAAGAGTTGTAGGCAATGAGTTTCACCGAGTAAGTTCCGGTTTCGTTGACGAGGAATGACGGATCGCGCAGATTGGATGCATCAATCACATTGTTGAATGTATCGTATAAAAACCAGTTGTATCTGATGGCATTATTACTGATGTTCTGCATGGCAAACACGGCATTCGGCAGATTCATAAACTGTTTATTGGTGAAGAAATCGGCATCCGGTTTTGGCAATACTTTAATCATATATTGCAGGGTCTGACTTGATGTACCTCCGGTACCGGTTGCTATCAGGGTGACATCCCATGATCCGGCAAATTTGAAAATATGAACCGGTTCCTTCTCGTAAGAATCAGGACTTCCATCTCCCCAAACCCAGCGATAAGAGGTTGCGTGTTGTGTATTGTTTCTGAACTGCACTCTTAAAGCAGCGCAACCTTCGGCCGTATCGGCACTGAAACTTATTTCAGGTTTTGGATCTTCAACAAATAACGGCTTCTTAATGACATCACTGCATTGCTGATTGCTGACAGTTAAGGTTACTTCTTTATTTCCTGCAGTATAATACGTGTGAACAGGGTGCTGATCATTTTTGTTATTGGTCGGGAAACTGTTATCACCGAAATTCCATTCATAAGTCAGGTCGTTTACATTGACACTTGTAATCAGCGGACTTGATGTAAAATTGACCGTTGCATTCGGCAGTTTTGGCAATGCGGGCAGAAAACTGAAATTAGCTTTTGGCTTTTCGAGAACCTTAAAGAAAGTCTTACCGTCGCTGCTGTCTACACAACCATCTTTATCGTATCCGAATAACATGATCTTATAAGTACCGAACTGATTATAGACATATGAGGGATGCACCTCGTTGGACAAACCACCGTCGCCGAAGCTCCAGAAATAACGCACTGCATTGACTGATTTGTTGGTAAAATCAACTACCCCTTTTTCGCAACCGTTCAAACTGCTGTTTTCGAAACGTATCTGCATTTTAGGTTTTACTTTTACCACCTGATTGTTACTGTCTATACACTGGTAGTTATTCTTGACGTACAGTTTGACATTATAGAAAGTATCTTTTTCCTTAGAAGAAGGCAATATGGTAGAGAAGCTGGAGACAGAGATTATGGTAGTTTCGTCTATTACCCACTGATTACTTGTGTTGTACTTGGATTTATTGATAAACTGGTAATTTCCGGCATCGCAAGGGTCGTTGCGCTGTGTTTTGAAATCGGCTAGAGGTTTTGGATAAACCATGATAGTACTGTAAGCTGTGTCACGGCAATTATATCTCTGCCTGTACAGCGCTATTTTAGGCTGCATGGTTAAATTACCAAGTGGATTGACAAAAGTGTGTTTAACGGTATCGCCTGTGCCGAAAGCAGTATTGTCACCAAAATCCCAGTACATGGTTTGAAATGACTTGGATGCATGCGACATGGTAACTTCCAGATCTGTGCAACCACGCTGCTTGTCGAGTTCCATTTTTTCGAGCGGACGGTTTACCAGTAAAATCGGTTTTGATGCAGTATCCCTGCAATTGGCAGGAGATCTGACTTCGAGTGTTACATTGAAAACGGTATCTCTGCCATTGTTTGGCAATTTTGGAAAACTGTGTTTGGGATTTACCTGGTTTGAGCTGGTATTGTCGCCGAATTTCCATGTGTACTGATAAGCACCTAAGGTCGTATTGACAAGATTGATGTTCTGACGGGCACAAACCGAATCTGCCGAAAATTCAAATCCGGCTGATGGTCTGCCCATTACGAGCACCTGTTCGTAAACCGTATCACTCTTACATCCAAATGTTGATGTAACAAAATGTTTGATAATGTACATGGTATCAAACAGCTGAAGTCCCGGCAACAAAATGTCTTCTGTTACTCCACCGGTAAACAGACTATTGCCTACACCCCAGTAATGTGTCCCCGCGTTAATAGAATTATCGCTTACTTTCAGTTTGAGCGGAGCACATGCTTTCTTGGATGACACTGTAAATGCCGCAACAGGTTTTGGTCTTACTATGATATTTAAAATGGCAGTATCCCTGCAACCGTACTGACTGATTGCCTGATAAGTAATTTTGAATGTCTGAAGTATATTGCTGTTATTGACATAAACCGCCGAATCCTGTTTAAAAGTTGACATATACTTGTTACCAAAATCCCAGGCATGAGTCAGAGGTCCGCCATCGTAAGACTTTGAGAAGTTGCTGCTTTTTACCCTGAGTGGTGTACAACCCAGCATGGAATTTACACCTACACTGGCTCTTGGCTGAGGGTGAACGGTTATATTCATTACGCTGCTATCGGCACAACCGTGCTCGCTGAAACCTATCAGTTTAACTTTGTATATTGTATCTTTAGTAGGATGACCATCGTATACAGCCTGAAAATCCCTATTAACTGAAGTTTTGCCATTAGCTGAATTCCAGATGAAACTCATTATTCCTATTTTACCTGTATCACCCGGCAGCGAATTGTTGCTGAAATTAACCGGAAGCAAAGCACATCCGGAAATTTTGTCGGCATTAAACTTAACAATTGGTTTAGGATAAACACGGATTGTTTTGCTTATTGAATCTCTGCAGCCATTAACTGTTGTTACTCGAAGTGTAGTCTTGTAAAGTGTATCGTTTTTACTTACACTGCCGTAACTGTGTTGTGGGTCTGAAGAAACAGAAACTTCTCCGTCGCCAAATCTCCACATATGACTCAGGCTGTTGAAACCTGCATTGTTATTGGTTTTCGAAAGATTGGTAAATGTCACAGGCAATGGTCCGCAACCTTTGTCCTTGTCTGCAGAAAAATCGGCTTTAGGTGCAGGAAATACTTTTACAACAGATTGAGTTGAATCTTTGCACCCGGCCCAATTGCTCACCAAGAGCTTAACATTGTAAATGCTGTCAGATGTTTTGGCAGCAGGATAAACTGAAACAGGATTTACGACCACAGAACTGTTGCCATTGCCAAGGGTCCAGTTTTGGGTCCTGGCCCGCAACGACTGATTGACAAAATTAACTGTAAGCGGACCGCAACCTGAATCCAGATTGCCAATAATTGCTTTTGGATTTGCAGGTGTGAAGAATACTTTCTCGATTGAATCACTCTGACACGATGAAGCACTTGTGGCAATCAGCTTCATTCTGATAATTGTTGTATCTGTGTAAATTATAGTATCATTTGGTGTATTTGCCTTTGATATCAACTGACCATTGGCATACCAGCTAAAATCTTTTCCGTAAATAGAAGTATTTGTAAATTTGAAAGTAACTGGATTACAGCCATATGATTTATTGATATCGAACTGCGCTTTGGCTCCCGGCTTGATAAAAATACTGCTATAAGCTGTATCCATGCATCCGGCACCGGTTCCTGCTATAAGTCTGATGCTGTAATTGCCGCTGGCTGAATAAACATGTTTAATTACACCTGAATCTGATGTTTGCAATGTTTGATTGTCGCCAAAACTCCAGTTAAAGATACTCGAGTTAAGCGAACGATTTGTAAATGCCACGGAATCAAAGGAACAAGCGCCCGAATCGTTGGTGAATATGGCCTGTGGCATTCCGTAAGCGGTAAATGTCTGTTCAAAGGTGTCAGATCCGCAACTGTCGCTTACAATCAATTTCACTGTATAATTTCCGGGTACTGAATAAATTTTATTGGCCGGATTTTTAAGATTTGAACCTGTATTATCCCCAAAATCCCATTTATAACTCGGATTGCCAAACCACGAAGTTGAAGTATTGCTGAATCCAACTGAAACCGGAACGCAGGAACCGGTGATATTGGCAAATGAAGCAGCCGGTTTATCGTCTACGCGAAAACTGCGGCTTAAAGTTGAACTTCCACATTTATTGCTTACCGTTAGTGAAATAGTATGAATACCGGCTTCTGTAAAATTGTAATTGAATACAGAATCAGTAGAAGTAATTGTGTCGTTGCCTTCAGTGACCGTCCAAAGACGGGTATAAGCCCTGCCTTTAGACGTGTCTGTAACTGTTACTGAAAGTGGCTTGCATCCCCGTTCTGAAGAGAAGGCGAATGCAGATACAGGATTGTAAAATACCTGTACTTTGCCGCGAAAGGTATCATTGCCACATGCGCTTTTAGCGATTAATGTTACAATGTAGTCCCCTTCGTTTTTGTATTTGTGGTATTGAGCGGATTTGCTGTTGGTCCAACCTACGGTGGTCCCGTCTCCAAAGTCCCAGAAGTATTCTTTTATATCCGGGGTAAGACAGTAAAGGTCGAGGCTGTTGTTATAGAATATATGATCGTTGCTTGGATTACAGGTTGAACTGACTGTCCATAGCGCTTTGTCTTTTTCGCTAATATCAATTGGATTCCAGGTAGTAAATGAGGAACCGCAGACATTGGTAGCCGTAATTTTGATCAGTCCTGAGCAAACACCTTTTTTGTAGGTGTGATATAGGGTGTCGTTTGCCGCAGTGTAAGGCAGCGACAACATATCACCATTGCCCCAGTCGATTGTAAAATTGGTATTGTCCGAAATATTATAAGAATTATTGACAATTCTCATGGTATGAGGCACACACCCTCTGTTACTTCCGGAAGGCGGTCCTATAATTCCTGCTGTAGGTTGCCTTTGATTATATACAGTACCATATACAGTATCGATGCAATTGCCGCTGGTGGTAACAATCTTAATTGTAAAAATTCCGAGACTGTTAAACAAATGCGATTTAACTGTATTTGGATTTAAATCTACTCCTGATGTATCGAAACTGCCATCTCCCCAGAATATTTTTAAGCTCTTTAAAGTGTCGGCCGATCTGACATTTACTCTGAAGGTATCCGGATCTGTAATGAACTGAAGACAATTCATCCAGACCGGCTTCAGCGTGTAATTCATATTCTGGTCGAGTATGGTCTTTGCATTGCTGCTGACATTAATAGTACTTGCAGCACTCGAGTCTATACATCCTGCCGAATCTTTTACATATAGCTTGATGATGTTGTTCCCGGTTTGCTTTAAAAGAAAGAATATACTGTCTTTTCCGATTGCCGTATCAGACGCCTTTTGATGGTTTACTTTCCACCAGTATTTTGCATTGTTGCTGAAGCTTCCTGTAGAGTTGTTTACCGCTTTAACTATGTGCGGAAGTCCACATGTGTGAGTAGTACTAGTACTGAAGCCCGGAGCGATAGTACAGGCATAAGCGTTTCTACCCAAAATTAAGAAAATCAGTAAAATCGGAATTCTGAAACTAAATAATTTCATGAGGTTTTTTTGTTGATTAAACCAAAGTTAGAAATCAACTCTCAGAAACCAATTTTTTTTGTTTAGAATTTATTTTTTTCTAATTTTCATTATATCTTATTGATTATCAATTATATTATTTTTGATTTTCGCCTTACAAAAGCCGATTTTTATAAATTATTGTTTAACATTTTTAATATCATATTAAACATTACAAAAATTTAAAGTCGAGTCCGAACATGAAATTTATTCCACTTTGAGGGTAATAAAAATTTTCTGTTATCAGATTGCCCGAATAGACGTATTTGTAAGTATAGCCGTTGTTTGAGTAAAAAATACCAGAAAAATTATTAATCATCCCTCTCACAGTAATCTCTCCTTTGCCGGGTAACTGAAATGCCTTTTGAAAAGAAAAATTGAGTGTGTAATAGTCATCCAGGCTTCTCGATTTGTTTAACGTATTATCGAGGTATTGTTTCCCTACATATTTACAGTTTAAATTCAGTTCAAGTCCACGCAGATGCCGGTCACTTATTCCAATATAACCTATAACAGATGGAGAAAAGGCAATATCGGTGAGCTTGTATGTTTCTTTTATAACTGTCCCGCTGTCATAATTATAATAAATATCTTCAAAGTTTTTGATCTTATTGCTGCTGAGGGTCATGTTGGCTTCGAGGCTTAGTTTCTCATAAAGCTGCTTATTAAGAATAATTTCTATACCCCTTCTGTAGCTGCTTGCTACATTTCGTCTCAAAGAACTGCCGACATCATTTAATTCTCCGGTCAGTACCAGTTGGTTTCTATACACCATATTATATAAATTGGCCTGAAACATAGTTTTCTTTTGCTTTAAAACGTAACCAAGCTCAATATCCTGCAGGAATTCAGGCTTTGGAAGTCCCTGTCGGTTATGGTCTATAAAATCGCTTCGGACCGGCTCTCTCTGACCAATGCTGTAGCTTCCATAAATCTTTTGACCGCCTTTTAATTCACACACAAGTCCAATCTTTGGATTGAAAAACAGATAATTTGTATCAAAATTAATTTGTTTGAGATCGTTGTCATTGCCCAGAGACCGGTATCCTATTTTTCTAACCTGTGCTTCTACATCCACAAGTATACTTTTATTGATTCTGATATTGCCTTTGCCGAATGCATTTAATTCAGATTTAACGCTCTCGCTGCTGTAATATTTGTAATCTTTTCCGAATGGCTTTGCAATTTCGGCCCATATTACTTTCCCGAAATGACTGCCTGTATACTTTGTATAACTGATTCCCCCAATGATGTCAAGATTCTTCTTCTTATAGTTTAAAGTAGAAAAGCTTCCGTAATAAATATTATCCAGCCAGCGCTGTCTTACCAGGTCGGTTGTTGTTACGGTATCAGTCCCTGATGTATAATCGGAAACACCATATTTGACAAAAGCGGCACCGGGTTTAAACTCTTCATAATAGCCCTTTCCGCTTGTAAGAAAAGCAGAATTTTTAAAAATCAAATAAGGATATATTTCTCTGGCAACATGCAATTGGTAGTGATTCTGCCAATAATTATCAGTTTGATTATCGTAAGTGTAGTAATTGTATGTTCGACCGCTGTTTAAAAGATTCTGTCTGTCGGCATCACTCAGGTAATTGCGGTCGGCAAAATTGTTCATACCCGCAACATCACCTTTCACTCTGCTTTCAGGCGTGCCGTACCACGACTGGTAGGTTTTCTCTTTACCGCCAAAACTCAGCAGATTGACATCCCATTTGCTGCGACTGAAATTAAGGTTGAACTGAAATGCGTGGAGATCACTTGCTCCGCGGTCTATATAACCATCGCTGACTATTCGTGACAATCGCCCTCCGAAATTGAAATTTCCAAGACGACCTGTCCCAAATTGCAAAGTCGAACGCGAAGTTGCAAATGAGCCAAAAGATTGCTGCATTCTCAAAACAGGCTTCGCTGATAATTCAGTGTTCTGTATATTGATATTGGCTCCAAAAGCGCCGCTGCCGATTGTAGAACTCCCTACTCCTCTTTGCACCTGAACGGATGATGTAGAAGACGCGAGATCGGGCATATTGACCCAGAATACCCCGTGACTTTCGGCATCGTTGATTGGAATACCATTAATTGTTACATTAATCCTTGTCCCGTCACTTCCCCTGATTCTGATGCCTGTATAACCTATGCCGGCACCTGCATCGCTTGTGCTTACCGATGATGGTGTATTGCCGAGCAAATAGGTAAAATCCTGGCCGAAATTACCGGATGCAATCTGGCGGGCGCTGAGTTTAGAACTTACAAATCCCGACTTTTCTCTTACATGAATAGCTTTCACTGTCACATTGTTGTGTTCAACCACATTCTCATTGAGGTAAATTGTAAGAACAGAATCAGCCGTTATCATGATTACATCTGCATAGTCATAATATCCCGCCGCCTGAATCAATATATTGTAAACTCCGGCATTTTGAAGAAAAAAGCCGTCAGAACCCATCACATAGCGTTTGGTTCCGGAATTTTCGCTTAGGTATGCATTTGCATTTTCAACATAATTGCTGTCCCGGTCAAGAATGCGGCATTCTACATGGATTTTTTTTCCGGAATTCTGAGCCGGCAGACCCATGGCAAGCAGGCATACAAAAATGCCTGTCAGTAAAACTTGTTTCATTTTTAAAAGTATTAAACAGTTTTGGAATTTATGCCGGCAAGAACAGCCTTAACATTCATTTGTTTTCCCCGTCGCAGCAATTACGCTTTTCCGGGTATTGTGGGTATCATCTCAGCAGTTGCTTGTGGCAATGCACCCCAAAACCGGGGCAAGATTAGTTTAATTTTTACTTATTTGCAAATCGGAACCAACATTTGGACCAATTGAATGACGAAATGTTATGCAATGAATTACAGCGTAAGACTTGAAGTTAAATTCTAATTAATTCTTTTTTGCCCAGCGCGCTGCAGTTTTCAGGTTAAATTCTACAAATAACTCAAGGCCTTTCATGTATTCATCACTGCCCAGACTATGTCCTTCCGAATCAAGCACTTTATCTGTAAACTGACTTTCAAACATTTTTGGACTAACCAGACTATCACAATTGAGTACGTTTAAAATTTTATTCAGGGTGTAACTCAGTTGTACTGCCGGCATACGTCCCCCTCTGCCATTGGATGTTCCGCAGGTGGCAAAGACTTTCTCATTCCACATTTCTCTGAAAGGCATTGACGCCATGCAGTGTATCATCTGTATAATTTCGGCACTGGGGAACCAGTTGTATTCGGGAGTAAGAATAAAAACCAGTTCTGAATTGCGGCAAGAATCATATAAATGACTTTGCCATTCGCTGAGCGTATCGACCCTTATTACACCCTTACTTGCCGAAGGAATATCGAAACCGTTGAAATCGATAATTCTGATTTCCTCACCACTTCTCCTGCTGCTTATTATTTTTCCGATTGCTTTTGCAACCTTTAATGTATTGCTGTTCTTTCGCGGAGATCCGCTTAATATGGTAATCATCCCTTAAAGTATTCCTTATTTAGATACTGATACAGATTAAAACCCTTTTTGTTTGACTCTGTTTTCAGTTTTGCAAACAATTCAATTTTGCTGATACCCGACATCCTGTCCTGCAAAATAAGATGGAAGGCCTTTTCACATAAGAGCTGCATTTTCTTGTCGTTTTTAATTTTAAGCTGATTATGTTTCTGTATCGCTTCCCATAATTTATCAATACCGTTCTTTGTACTGGCAATTGTTTTCAAAACGGGTATCTCCCACTCACTTTGATCTTTCTGGTGCACCAGGGCAGATAAATTCCTGATAAAAATGTCGGCGCCTTCCCGGTCAGATTTATTAACGACAAATATATCGGCAATTTCCATAAGGCCGCTTTTCAAGGTCTGAACCTCATCGCCCGCTTCCGGAACCAGGACAACAGTTGTAGTGTCTGCAAGTCCGGCAATTTCCACTTCACTCTGTCCCACGCCCACGGTTTCAATTAAAATTACATCAAACCCCGCGTGTTTCATCACATCAGTAATTTCGTATATCCTTGCTGATAAACCTCCAAGACTTCCGCGGGTAGCTATAGAACGGATAAAGACATTCGGGTTGTTAAAGTTTTCGGCCATTCGGATTCTGTCACCTAAAAGCGAACCGAAATTGAAAGGCGAGGTTGGATCAACAGCAAGAACTCCGATTTTCTTTCCTTCATCCAGGAGGCGAAGAATCAATGCATTTACAAGGCTGCTTTTACCTGCACCGGGCGGACCTGTTATACCTACCAGAGCTACTTCTTTATCGAATGAAAGTGATTTAAGCAGCGAACGGCCTTCCGGCAGATCATTCTCTACCAGCGTAATTGCCTTTGCCAGGGTGCGGAAATCACCACTGTACAAACTCTTTAAATCAATAGTGCTGTTCAATCTGATAAACTACAATTTGACACAGACATTTTTAGGTTCTGTAAAGAAACGCATGGCTTCCCATCCCCCTTCGCGGCCTACACCACTTTGTTTGACACCACCGAATGGAGTCCTTAGATCGCGTAGCAACCAGCAATTTATCCATACTATTCCGCTTTCAATGGCAGCTGCCACCCTGTGGGCTTTACTCAGATCATTTGTCCAGATAGTCGAGGCCAGACCATATTCTGTAAAATTTGCCATTTCTAATGCTTCTTCTTCTGTATCAAATGGCATGATGCTGACAACAGGCCCAAAAATTTCTTCAGTATTGCATCTGCAATCATAAGTCAGGCCTTCTATAATAGTCGGTGCAATATACCAGCCGCCGTCAAGTTCGCCTCCGGGTTGAACAAGATTTCCGCCACATAACAATTTGCCTCCTTCTTTTGAAGCCAGTTCAATATACGACAGTACCTTGTCAAAATGCAATTTGCTCACTATGGCACCTATTCTGGTATCTTTATCCAGTGGATTCCCTATTCTCATTGCACTTACTTCTTTAACAAGCGCATTTTTAAATTTCTCATAAATTGGTCGCTCAATCAATATGCGTGAACCGCAAAGGCAAATTTCACCCTGATTGAGAAATGATGACTGTATTGTTGTTTTCAACGCTTTTTCAAAATCACAGTCTGCAAAAATGATATTCGGATTTTTTCCACCCAGTTCCAGACTCAGTTTTTTAAACATAGGTGCAGCAACTGCGGCAATGTGTTTACCGGTTGATGTACCGCCCGTAAACGAAACGGCTTTGATACCCGGATGTGCGACAATAGCAGAACCAATTTTGCCTCCCAGTCCGTGAACTATATTTAATACACCTGCGGGCAAACCAGCTTCCATGCAAATCTTTGAAAGTAAAAATGCTGTCATGGGGGTTATTTCACTTGGTTTTGCAACAACACAATTACCGGCTGCAAGTGCAGGAGCAATCTTCCAGGAAAAAAGATACAGAGGCAGATTCCAGGGACTGATACACCCGACAACTCCAATAGGCTGACGAAGTGTATAGTTTATAGCATGTCCTTCCATATTGTGGCTTTCGCTGGCAAACTGCATTGACGCTGTAGCAAAAAACCTGAAATTCTGAGCCGACCTGGTTATTTCATTCTTAGCCAGCCACTTTGGTTTGCCCTGATCTATACTTTCGGCAGCTGCGAGTTCATCGTTCTTCAAATCAATCAGTTCCGCTATTTTGTTCAGAACCTTAAAGCGATCTTCATTGCTTGTCAGTTTCCAGGTATTTGCTGCCGCAGAGGCGGATTGATAGGCCAGTTCGAGATCATTGACATCACTGTCAGGAATAAGCGAGTACACTTTACCCTTCGAAGGGTCATAATTCTCAAGATACTCGCCTTTCAATGGTTCACGTAATTCTCCGTTTATATAATTAAGTATCTTTTCCATGCGTATTAAGACGGCAAATATCGCATTAATAAGCTTGATTTAAAAGTATGTTAAATCCGTCTGCGCTTTTAAAATTGTTTGGGTATTTCATATAAACACTTTTGTCAAATTACTTTTTCTAACATTTCTCAAACCATCATAAAACAACTCTAAGTAATTCGTTTTAAAGTAGATAAAAACTATAAATTTATCGACCAATTTACATCCCCGTATACCTATTTAGCATACCTTTGCCTGATACACTGTCTGCAATATGGGCACGATGAGGGTTAATACAAAAGAACCATTTGAACTTGTTTTCAGCCTCTACAAGCATCCTCAGCTTGGTTATCTGCTCGAATACATTGCCGTTCAATTAATGCCCAACGGTCAGTACAGTTTGCTTTCTCAAAAACTTCACCACAATACAGCCGCCGACTTCGGTGCCGGTAAAGAAGCAACGGATTTCCTCAAAATACTTGATGAAACCGAACCTGAAGCTCTGATTAAAAAGTTTTATCCGGCAAAAAAACCGCTCAGAGCAGTCGATTTTTTTTCTAAACATTATACCCCTGAACTGCATAACAGGATCAGGCCATTTATAGAAAAGCGCATTTTAAAAGTGCTCGAAAAACTTGAGGGCAAGAAACTATTTCTGGCGAAGGACAAGAATTTTACTCATACACCTCTTAGTATAGCCTCCGAAAAAGCAGGCATTTTATTTCATTTCAGGAGGAACGAAACAGGAACCAATTATTTTGCTACTATTAAACTCGGGGATCAGAAAATAAGTTTCAGCCAGAACAACAGCGAACTTATCATTCAGGAACCTGCCTGGTTATTGTGTATGAACAGGCTTATTACATTTAAAAAAGAAACTGACGGCAACAAGATAAAACCCTTCCTGCTTAAAAAATTCATCAGTATTCCGCGTCAGAGTGAGGCTGTATATTTTGAAAAGTTTGTAAAACCCCTGATTGAAAATTACGATGTTTATGCAGAGGGGTTCGAAATAAAATCGGAACAATACCGTGCATTTCCAATTCTAAAGCTCACAAGCTTTGGAGAATATAAACTATGCGCAGCCTTGTATTTCAATTACGGTCCATACCAGTTTCCTTATCATTCGCAGAAAATGGTTTCTGTATCACTCGAAAAAAACGAAGACCGATATATATTCCATCGCATCAAACGCTCCAAACAATGGGAAAACACAATGGTTTCTGTTCTCAACAGAACCGGAATGGTTCAACTGGAAGGTTCACTTTTTGTTCCCGAAAATCAGCGCGAAAGCACTATCAGTATCCTTAACAGAAATACCGAAGAACTGAAATTACAGGGTTTTGTGATTGACCAGAGCAATCTCAATAAAACCTATCATCTGGGAGACAGTAGCGTATCATTCAGAATCTCAAAAAACCGTGATTGGTTCGATCTTGAGGCAATTGTATATTTTGGTAAATTCGAAATCCCGTTTTTAAAACTCAGGCAATATATCCTGAGTGGCAACCGCGAGTTTGAACTTCCCGACGGGAATATTGCAATCATTCCTGAAGAATGGTTTACCAGATACTCCGGTTTATTTGATTTTGCAGATCACAACAACTCTCAGCTCAAGATAAAGAAATATCACTTCGGCCTGCTTGAAGGCATGTTCAAAGAGCATGAATTTAAACAAAGTGAAACCATCGAACCTTTTGATCCGAATTACGACTACGCACTGCCTGAAGGTTTGAAAGCACAACTGCGACCATATCAGATAAGTGGATACAACTGGCTGAGATACATGGAAACTCAGGGTTTTGGTGCCTGTCTGGCAGATGATATGGGATTGGGTAAAACAATACAAGTACTGGCCTATCTTCAATACAGAAAAGAAAACGGTATCCCTGTCGCAATGGTAGCTGAGAACGAAAAACAGGAAAAACTTGCGCTTGCGCAGCTTAATTTGTTTCCTGAAATGCTGACTATTGAAGAAACGCCGGACAAATCTGAGGAACACATCTGCAGTCTTGTGATAGTTCCAACTTCACTTATTTACAACTGGCAGAGCGAAGCTCAGAAATACTCCGGACTCAGGATGTATGTGCACACCGGCTTTAACCGGACCAGAGCTATCAGTGATATCAGCAAACGATATGATTTAATCATAAGCAGCTACGGTACTGTCAGGAATGATATAGAACTTTTCTCTCAGATTCATTTCGACACCATTGTACTTGACGAATCACAGGCAATTAAAAACCCTGCATCACAGACTTCAATTTCTGTCAATCAACTGAGGGCAGGACAGAAAATTGTAATGACAGGCACACCGGTCGAAAACAGTATTACCGATTTATGGAGTCAGATTAATTTTCTTAATCCCGGTATACTTGGCAACTATCACTATTTCAGCAAAAAATTTGTCAGTTCAATAGAAAAAGAGAAGAACGAAGAAGAGACCAGGAACCTTCGCAATATTGTGAGACCATTCATACTCAGGAGAACAAAGGAACAGGTTGCTGCCGACCTTCCGGGTAAAACAGAGAAAATTGTTTTCTGTGAAATGAGCGATGAACAGAAACAAAAATATGAAAGTATCAAATCCCTCTTCAGGAATGAACTTTTAACGGCCATTTCCGAAAACGGATTCAGAAAATCCAATCTGATGATATTAAACGGACTTATTAAACTGCGGCAAATCGCCAATCACCCTGTGCTTGCAGAACCGGATTACCTGGCAGGTTCAGGTAAATTTGAACAAATTATATCCAGCCTGCACAATGTGATTGAGTCCGGTCATAAGGTTTTAATTTTTTCTCAATTTGTACAACATCTTAATCTGATTAGAAATTACCTTGACAGTCAGGATATTAAATATTTCTATATCGCGGGTAATATCCCGGCTATGGAACGGAAGCATCTGGTTGACCGTTTTCAGAAAGAAGAACA
>CAZRKA010000074.1:0-15375 GCA_964600345.1 uncultured Chitinophaga sp.
CCTGGTTATTCATTGAAAGTAAAAAGGTATAAATCTGTTTTAACATAAAGTTGCGGGTTATATTTTAAGTAATGTAAACTGGTTTATTGAAAATGTCTGACAAAACTGCCGGAATCCTTGTTTCACATCCGACCGGGAATGCAAACCTGCGGGCTGTATTAAGAGGTTTTTACGATGCTGGAATTCTGGAGGCTTTTTTCACCACCATAGCCGTGCAAAACGGCAGTTTCTTAAAAATACTGTCACAGCTCCCGGGACTTGGCGAATTGGGAAGAAGATCTTATGATGAAGATTTGAGTAAGTATATCAGTACTTCACATTTAAGAGAACTATGCAGAATATTTGCAGGTAAGGCAGGGTTGAAAAAATTAATCAAACATGAGACGGGATATTTTTCGGTGGATAAGATATACCATTCTGTTGATTCAAGGGTGGCTTCGGCATTGAAGCATCACGGGAATAAAAAATTCAGTTCTGTATATGCATATGAGGACGGCGCATTGTTGTCTTTCAGAGAAGCACATAAACAGGGTATCCGTTGTCTGTACGATCTTCCGATAGGATATTGGAGGGCTGCCAGATTACTGATGCAGGAAGAGATTTACAAAAGACCAGAATGGGCGACATCAATGAGTGGATTTATTGATTCGCAAGAAAAAACTCAACAAAAGGATGATGAACTGCTTTTGGCGGATCATATTTTTGTAGCCAGTACATTCACGGCAAAAACATTAAAGGAATTTCCGGGTAAACTTTCACCGGTTAGCATTATTCCCTATGGTTTTCCGGCAGTAACAGAAGAAAAGATTTATGATTATGCCGGCCAAAGACCACTTAAACTGCTTTTTGTGGGTGGCCTCTCCCAGCGGAAGGGCATTGCAGATGTGATAGATGCTGCGGCTCATTTAGGAAATAAAGTTGAGCTAACTATTATCGGAAAGGCCCCTGAAACAGAAATACCCGCACTGCGTAATGCACTGAATACATACAAATGGTATCCCAGTATGCCGCATCAGGATGTATTAAAGAAAATGCGCGAAGCGGATATACTTCTTTTTCCTTCACTATTCGAGGGATTCGGTCTGGTAATCACCGAGGCTATGTCTCAGGGAACACCTGTCATAACAACAGATAGAACCGCAGGCCCCGATCTCATCAGAAATCAGGAGAATGGATGGCTTATCGAAGCTGGGTCGAGTGAGGCTCTGATCAATTGTATTGCCGGACTTCTTTCCGATCCGTCAAGAATTAAGTCTGCCGGACAGCAGGCAAGAGAAACTGCCAAAATGAGACCCTGGTCGGTTTACGGCCGGGAATTGAGCCTTAAAATATTAAGTTTATTAAATACTTAAATGTTCCGCAGAGCCATTAGCCGATTAGTAAATTCAAGTCCGACCGAAAAGTTGAAGTTCGGAATCTGGCTGTATTTCTTTTTGCTGATATTCGAAGGGGCATTGAGAAAGTGGTTTCTGCCATTTTTATCAACACCATTGCTGATAGTCAGAGATCCCGTGGCACTATGGGTATTGTATATAGCATACAAGCACAGGATGTTTCCCAAAAGCGTATATATCAGCCTGATGACCTTTCTGGCAGTTGTAGGAATTGTAACAGCTTTGGGTGTTGGTCATGGAAGTTTACCCGTTGCTCTTTTCGGAGCCAGAATCATGCTGATACACTTTCCATTTATTTTTGTAATGGGAAGTGTATTTAACAGAGAAGATGTCATTAAGATGATGAAGGTTTCACTCTGGATTTCAGTACCCATGGTTGTGCTAGTAGCTATGCAGTTTTATTCACCGCAAAGTGCATGGGTAAACAGGGGAATCGGCGGTAGTATGGAAGGCTCTGGATTTGGTGGTGCCGGTGGATATTTCAGACCTCCTGCCACATTTTCTTTTACAACGGGAAATGTGCAGTTTTATAGCATGGTGGCTGCATTCATGTTCTATTTTTTCATGAATTCCAAAGAGATAAGCAAGAAGTTGTTATTGTTTTCTGCCTGCGCATTTATTCTTGCCATACCGCTTTCAATCAGTCGTTCTCTTTTATTCAATTCAGGTGTAACGGCAATTTTTACATTACTCGCCATAGGTGGAGAACCTCGCTATTTCAAAAAGATATTTACCATTGCCGGAATTTTAAGTCTTGCTTTGCTTGTCATGTCCCAGACTTCTTATTTTCAGGAGGCATTCGGTGCATTCAGCGACAGATTTACCACAGCCAACGAAGAAGAGGGAGGTGCCCGAAATATTCTTGTGACACGGTATTTCGGAGGAATGCTATCGGCGCTGGAACTGTCCGACGAACAATCCTTTTTCGGCCTCGGTCTGGGTATGGGAACCAGCGTTGGTTCTCAGATACTCGGCGGTCAGGGCAAATTTTATCTTATTTCTGAAGATGAATGGGGAAGGGTGATAGGAGAGCTTGGGCCTTTGTTTGGTTTAATAATGATAATTCTAAGGATCAGTCTGTCTGTTTCGGTTGCATTTAAAGGATACGGCAGGGCGCGAAAAGGTGATATGCTTACCTGGCTGCTTACAAGTTTTGGATTTATGGCCATCATACAGGGCCAGTGGGCACAGCCTACCAGTCTTGGTTTTACGGCTGTGATTGGCGGCCTCATGTTGGCTTCACTTAATCCGTCAGATGTCAAAACAATACAAAAGTCGAATACCTGAAAATGCAAATAGTCATATTCTCTCATCCGGTATTTATGGGTTCAAGAAGTATGAACAGGTATGCGGCAATGCTGGAAAAAGGTTTAAGAGAACTCGGACATGAAACTGAAGTCTGGACAGCAATCCCGATTTTGAACCGACTGCCTCTTCCTTCATTTTTCAAAAAATGGCTTGGTTATGCCGACCAGTTTCTGATCTTTCCATTAATAGTCAGGATTAAGAAGTTTGGGAAAAGTAAAGATACACTGTATGTCATTTCCGACAATGGACTCGGACCGTGGGTCAGACTGGTTGCAAAAAACCATCATGTATTGCATTGTCACGATTTTCTTGCGCAGGATGCCGCAATGGGCAAGTTTCCGGAATACCGGACTTCATTTACCGGCAAGCTTTACCAGAAATTTATCAGGTCAGGTTATACTAAAGCGCGAAATTTTATCTCCGTTTCCGAAAAAACAAGATCCCGGCTTAACGAGGCAATGAATGGAAAACTCATTTTATCCGAACTTGTTTACAATGGAATAGACAGCGGCTTCAGTCCTTTTGACTCATTGCAGGCACGCAAAAAAGTAAGTGAATTGACAGGAATAGATCTTAGCAAAGGGTATTTACTGCATATCGGGGCCACTGTATGGTACAAAAATAAAAAAGGATTGATCCGCTTGTACAACGAATGGAGAAAGATATGCCTCAATCCGTTGCCGCTGATAATGGCGGGAAATTTACCGGACAGCGAAACCTTGATGGAGATCGAAAATTCAACTTATGCACAAGATATTATTTTTCCGGATTTACTTAATGATGAAAACATAAGAATTTGTTATTCCGGAGCAAGTCTGATGATTTTTCCGTCACTCTATGAAGGCTTTGGCTGGCCCATTGCAGAAGCTATGGCATGCGGTTGTCCTGTACTTACAACAGGCGAAGCGCCAATGAACGAGGTGGGAGGTGATGCGGCATATTATATTCCCCGCATGCCTTATCCGGAAAGCGAATCGCTCGAATGGGCAAAAAAATCAGCGGAAAAGACAGAAGAAATATTGAATTTTGATACGGATATCAGGTCGGCCGGTAAAATATCAGGTTTGGAGCAGGTGAAAAAATTTGACCTGAAAACATCCATACTTAAAACAGAATCGGTTTATAAGAGAATATTAGACGAAAATTTATAAAATACATTTAAACAAGATTATGTGTGGAATAGCAGGTATAGCGGGAATCAAAGCAGACAAGGGCGGGGAAATTATAAAAGTGATGTGCGATGCCATTGCACACAGAGGTCCTGATGCGGAAGGTTTCTTTACCGAAGACGGGATTAGTCTCGGACACAGGCGATTGTCAATTATCGATCTGAGTCATGCAGCCGATCAGCCATTTACAGATACAAACGAAAGATATGTGATTGTATTTAATGGCGAGATATACAATTATCAGGAAGTCAAAAAAGAATTGAACTATCCCTGGAAAACGAGTTCAGATACTGAGGTCATACTTGCAGCATATATTCAATGGGGAAAGGAATGCCTCGGAAAACTAAACGGCATGTTCGCTTTTGCAATCTGGGATAAGGAAAAGAAGTCACTCTTCATGGCCAGAGACAGGGTTGGTATCAAACCATTTTATTATACAATAAATGATGGGAAGTTTATTTTTTCATCAGAAATAAGAAGCATTCTTAAGACCGGACTTATAGAGAAGAAGATAGACAGGGTAAGGCTTTGCGAATATCTTGAACGGATGTCTGTAAGAACACCCGCAACCATTATTAAGAACCTGATGCAACTCGAACCGGGTTATTGTGCGACATTTTGCGAAGGTGAATTTATTAAAGAGCCCTTTTGGCAAATTATTAAACCTCTTGATAAAGATGCTGTCCCCGAAAGTTTCGAATCAGCGAAAAATACTGTATTCTCTTTACTCGACAAGTCGATACAAAGCAGAATGGTTGCAGATGTTAAAGTTGGTGCCTTCCTGTCCGGAGGTATAGATTCGTCTGCAGTGGTTGCCCTTATGTCTAAACACAGCGAAACACCTGTGCAGACATATTCGATTATTTTCGATGAAAAAGCATACGACGAATCCGAATATGCCAGGATGATAGCTGTTAAATACGGAACCAATCATACCGAGATCAAGCTCAAACCCGAAACATTACTCGAGGAGATTCCCGGATTCTTCAGCGACCTTGATGCACCGACGGTCGATGGAATTAATACCTATCTGGTTTCAAAACTTGTGAAGCAGACCGGTATTAAGGTTGTACTTACAGGTCTGGGAGGGGATGAACTATTTGCAGGATATCCTAATTTTATAAGATGGAGGGATTATTCGAGGTTTAAGCCGGTTATAGATAATTTTTTCTCACGGACACTCATCAGGCTGGTAAGAAAAGTATATAATAACAGAGCAATCTCCAAAATATACAATTTGCAGAATTCGGCCGGATCCGGTTTTGAAGATTTTTATAGCAAAAGCAGAAGTATTTTTCTTAAGTCTGAACTCGATCAGATATTAGAATGCGGGGAAGAAAAGAATGAAAAGAGATTTACTGATCTAAACAGTGATACGCTTGCACAATACCCGCTTCTAAGCCGTTATTCGGTAGCGGAGATTACCAATTACACCCTGGATGTATTAATCAAGGATACAGATCAGATGAGTATGGCATGGGCGCTCGAAATTCGGGAACCATTCTTTGATTACAGGCTGATTGAATATATGCTTGGTGTCCCCGATAAGTTCAAATACAATAAGGGAACACCAAAGAACTTGCTTGTAAAAGCCATGGGTGATCTCTTACCTCCGGAAATTGTGTACCGCCCCAAGAAGGGATTCTCTTTTCCATGGGATTACTGGCTTCGCAACGAATTGAAGGGTTTTTGTGAAGATGCGATCGTAAAACTCTCGAAACGGGGGCTTTTCAATACTGAAAATCTGATGAATTTCTGGAAACGATTCCTGAATAATGACAAAAGTATTACGTGGTCACATGTCTGGACCTTTGTCGTTCTCGAAAAGTGGATGGACAAGAACGAAATTGATATTTGAAAAAATGAAAATGTTGCGTGTTATAACTAGTATGAATCCTGAGCAGGGCGGTCCTTCTCAGGGATTGCGCAATTTACTGCCGCAGCTGGAAAAGCTCGGGATACAATCCGATGTTGTCTGTATGGATGATCCCCATGCCGATTATACAGGCAAAGACAGTTTCCGGATTTTCGCTTTAGGTGCATCGAAAGGGCCATGGGCCTATAATGCAGAATTGCTTAAATGGTTAAACATTCATCTGACGGAGTATGATGCCGTTGTAGTTCACGGTCTTTGGCAATACCATGGATACGCAGTGAGAAAGGCCTTAAATGCACTTAAGGATAAAAAAAATATATCCCGGCCTTTGGTTTTCATTATGCCACATGGTATGCTGGATCCTTATTTTCAGAGATCCAGGGAAAGAAGGTTAAAGGCCATTAGAAATATCGTATACTGGAAGCTGATTGAGGCTGATATCATCAATAATGCCGATGCCATCCTTTTTACATGTGAGGAGGAACTACTGCTTGCCCGACAGACCTTCAGGTCGTATAAACCAAAAAAGGAGATAAATGTTTCGTATGGAGTGCCGGAACCCCCACCGCTCAGCGAAGATATGCAAAACGCTTTTTATACGGTTTGTCCACAGGCAAAGACCCGTCCATATCTTTTGTTTATAAGCCGGCTACACTCAAAAAAAGGTACCGACATGCTGCTTAAAGCATATGAAAAGGTTTATTCTTCAGGAGATTTGCATGAAGAACAAATTCCGTATCTGGTAGTGGCCGGTCCCGGATTGGATACAGATTACGGCAGATCTTTGATTAAAATGCAGGAGAGCAGCAAATTTTTAAGAAACCACCTGTTTTTTACCGGGATGCTGAGGGGAGATGCCAAATGGGGTGCCTTATATGGTTGTGAAGCATTCGTACTGCCCAGTCATCAGGAGAATTTCGGAATTGCAGTTGTAGAGGCAATGGCCTGTGGTAAACCGGTGATGATTACAGACAAAGTAAATATCTACCGGGAAATTCTGAATTCGGATGCGGGTTTTGTTGCCACAGACTCAACCGTTGGAACACAGAAATTGTTGAATGAATGGAAATCTTCAACAGATGAAAGACGTCAGAACTTAAGATATAATGCAAGAAAACTGTATGAGTCAGTATTCAATATTGAGTCTGCCGCCGAAAAATTCAAATCAGAAATAAATAAACTATTTTAACACCATGCATATACTATCCTCACACGATCCCAATAATCCGGACGCCTATCAGCGACCGGTATTTTCATTTTCGAATAAGCTCTACAGGTTTATCTGGCATCTGGTATGGCTGATATTCTGTAAATGGACACCGCGTACCATGCATGGTTACAGAGCATTCTTTCTCCGGCTTTTCGGTGCTAAAATCGGAAAAAAGAACTATATTTATCCGACATGTATCATATGGTCTCCCAAACTTCTGGAAACAGAAGACGTAGTGACCATTGGCCCCGGAGTTGAAGTATATAATCCCGGTGGAGTGGTGCTTAAACATCATTGTATACTTTCTCAGGATTCCTATATATGTGGTGCGACCCACAACTACAATTCACGCGATTTCGATTATATTTCGAAAAGAATAATCATAGAACCATATGTCTGGATCTGTGCCAGGGCAATAGTACTTCCGGGTGTTATTTGTCAGGAAGGTTCAGTACTCGGCGCAGGCAGCATTACTTCAATCCATATGAAACCATGGACAGTATATGCAGGGAATCCGGCTAAGGCAATGAAAGTTAGAAATAATTTTCTCACCGAAGGCAATAAACAGGCGGATGAAGCAGAATTATAAACCGGGAGAATTTAATTTAAATGAAATACACAGAGGCAGTAGAAGGGATACGATCGTCGGTGATAGGTTTCGGATGTGCCCCGGTTATGGGCAGCAGAGGCGCAGCCCAATCTGCAAGTGCACTCAATTATGCAATTGATAAGGGTGTTAATCATCTCGATCTGGCCCGTTCATACGGCTACGGAGAAGCCGAACGCTTTATAGGCAAACATATCAGAGGTAAAAGACATGAACTTGTTCTTTCAAGCAAATTCGGAATCATTGCAAACTGGCGGGCAAGTTTAATAAGGCCTTTTAAACCAATACTCAGGGCTATAAGACCGGAAAAAAGGACCCCTGAAAATGCTCCGGTAGCCGGTTCAAAAGGGCTTTCTGATATGTTTCACGACAGAATTGCAATAAATTCCTCCTCTATGAGAAGCAGTCTGGAACAAAGTCTGAAAGCACTCCGGACAGATTATCTGGATTACTTTTTTGTTCACGAGCCGCGCGGAAGTATTCTGCAGCCTGATGAAATTTTTGAACTTGCTGAAGAACTCAGGAAAGCGGGAAAAATAAGGGCATTCGGACTGGCATTTATGCGTGACCAGGAATCATTTCACACCGATTATTTAAATAGTTTTGATATCCTTCAGTTCAATCTGTCACCGGGGGCAGAAGCTTACAATGATGTCATACAAAAACGAGCAGGTCATGGAAATATATTTTTTTCACCATTGAGCAACAGAAATGATAATATGCCTGCCGGAGAAAAACTGATTAAACTTCATGAAGATTTTCCAAAGAGTGTGATTTTATGTTCGATGTTCAACCTGAAGCATATTGATGAAAATACAAGCTTATTTTAAGTAATTTGCACACAAAATTTAAAACCTCATAAAATGATATCTGTTATAATACTTACAAAAAATGAGGAAAAGGATATAGCAGCATGTCTGGATACACTGACATGGTGCGACGACATACATGTTCTTGATTCTGGAAGTACCGATGCTACAACTGAGATAGCAGCAAAATACAAAGTTCCGGTAAGTTTCAATCCCTTTGTGAGTTTCGGAAAACAAAGGAATTTTGCACTCGATAATATCAATACGAAATACGAATGGATACTTTTTCTGGATGCCGACGAACACGTAACGCCGGAATTCCTGAAGTATATGAAAGACAATATTCAAAGCAGTGAAGGAGATGTTTCAGGATTTTACTGCTGCTGGAAAATGATGCTGGACAATGTCTGGCTTAAGCATTGCGATAATTTTCCAAAATGGCAGTTCAGACTTATGAAAAAAGGAATGGCCAGGTTCACCGATTTCGGTCATGGACAAAAAGAAGATCAGGTGAAGGGAAGGATACTCTATATCAAAGAACCTTACCTTCATTTCGGCTTTTCGAAAGGCTGGTCTGCATGGATTGACCGTCATAACAGATACTCCAGTCAGGAAGCTGTAGCCCGTCTGGAAAATCTCCCGCCTATACGCAATGTATTTTCGTCACACGGAAGTGTCAGAAATCCCGCAATTAAATCGTGGATGAGCAGAGTGCCCGGTTGGCCTGCACTCAGGTTTATACAGGCTTATTTTTTTAATCTTGGTTTTCTGGAAGGCAAACCCGGTTTTATTTATTGCGTCAATATGGCTTACTACGAATTTCTTATCAAGATAAAGATGCGCGAAATCGCAAGAAATAAGAATACAAAAACAAATTAGGATGAAGATACTTGTATACAGTTCGGTCTTTTATCCAAATGTCGGGGGAATCGAAAATCTTGCCCTTGTACTCATAGAGCAATTTATGAAAGCAGGTCATGAAGTGAAAGTCATCACAGAACAAAAACAAGATCCGAGTTTAGAACCCAAACCCTTCGAAATAGTTGAATCCCGAAATGTTTTACAACAGATCCGCCTGTTCTTCTGGAGCGATCTGGTGTTTATGCCGAATATCACGCTGAAAGGTATATGGCTGTTTTTCCTGAATCCTTTTAAACGACTGATAATTTCACATAATGATTTCCATATTGCATATCATTCCCGTTTCCGTGCCTGGATAAAGCTTTTTGTCATCAGGTTGGCAAGCAGGAATATTGCAGTTAGTCACAGTATAGCAGATTATTTTGGCTTCAGGGCTGAAGTCATTCACAATTGCTATAATGATGCTGTATTCAGGATATATGAGGATGAAAGCAGGGATAAGGACTTTGTTTTTGTAGGGCGACTGGTGAGTTCCAAAGGTTGTGATTCACTTTTAGATGCCTTTAATTTGCTTGAAGGAAATTTCGGACTTACCATCATAGGTGAAGGTCCTGAATCAGAAAACATCAGAGCAAAGATTTCCGCTTTCGGGCTGCAGGATCGTGTAAAGATGATTGGATTCAGAAAGGGTGAAGAATTGGCAAGAATATTGAACCGACATCGCGTAATGGTTGTGCCGGCTGTAGGATGGGAGGGCTTCGGACTTGTGGCAATAGAAGGACTGGCATGTGGCTGTAAAGTTGTGGTTTCACAGGCCGGAGGATTACCCGAAGCTGTCGATGGATTCGGACTAACGTATCCAATGGGCGACGCAGATGCTTTGATTAAACAAATGAAAATAGCTATCAGCACATCTGAACCGATTGGCAATGAAGAAGATAAGCGAAAATTTCTGGCTGATCACAGAAGTGCAGAAGTGGCAAAGAAATACCTGAAAATATTTAGCGAAAAATAAAATTTACGTATAACCCGAAAAATGTTTAGCAGATATAACATAGATGGTACATCACTCGAAGCTAAAACGCTTTGTCTGACATACGACGATGGACCCGGAAAGTATACGGGCGAAATTGCACGATTTCTCAGTTCTGAAGGCGTAAAGGCAACTTTCTTTGTCGTTGGAAAATATGCAGTTCATCAGCTGGAACTCTTAAAGGAAATGAAGGCCCTGGGGCATTTAATAGCCAATCATACCTATGAACACCCCGATCTGCCGTATTACTGCGGGGTTAATGGGGATATTCAGGACCAGATTGTCAGAACCGATACGCTTATCAGAGAGTTTGCCAAAGACGATACTGTCTTTTTCAGAGCACCTTATGGCAAATGGTCGCCGGAAGTTGCCGATGAATTGAACAGGAATTTACTCAGCTCTCACATGCATATTGGACCAATCCACTGGGAAATACCGGGAATAGATTGTCACTACTGGAATCTCGGAAAAAGTGTTGATGAAACTGTTGAGACGTATTTCAACGAAATTACTAAAGAGGGAAGAGGTATTATCGTCATGCACGACGAAATAGCTGATATGGATATTGTAAAGCCTGCCAACAAAACGCTCGAACTCACAAAAGCACTGATTCCTGCCCTTAAAAAAGCCGGATACCGGTTTGTAAGTCTTGATGAAATACCTGCGATTAAAGAAATTCAAATGGCTAATGATCTTGTATATTTGAATATAGATGGTAAAAAAGCCTTAAATACTTCCGGCTCAGGATTAAGTTTAGGCTCTAAAAATCATCAAAGTTTTAAAATTTGTTTTACCGGATCAGGTAAAATACAAATACAAAACAGTAATGGAAAATATTTTTATGTTTGTCCGCAAAAAGACACAAGGCTTAGTTTGAGCGAAACCGAATCTCAGTTTACAGAATTTGACTATATACATGTTAGAGATAATTCGTTTATGCTGAGAACATATAATGGTTCATATCTTTGCACCGATAAATCAGATGGTTCTGTGCTTTCAGCTACTGCGCCTTTTATGAGGCAGGCCGGAATTTTTAATTTCTCATATCCTTCGTTCAGCAGTCAGCGGAAACTTAGTTTGAAACAACGTCTTACTCTGATCTGGAAACGTCTTTTATTCATTAAGTCCAAAGTACTCAGAGGTTGATTTTTTCAAATTTTTATATGGTATACTCCAACTTTAAAAGTTTTCGGATGAATCAACTTTTAGGATAAGCTTCGCCCTGTATTCTTTTCGCCTAAGTGGATATGGTTCAGACAGGTTTTAGCATGTAGCTTATCATATTAGTATGAGTAAATATTACTGGTATGTAAGGAATATTTCTGTGGCTTTAATTTCTTTTTATTTCAGGTACAGAATGACGATTTTTTTTGAGTCTGTAAATACCAGCAAGAGAAATTGAAAAAGGCTTCCGAAAGGAAGCCTTTTAAGTGGTTGTTGATTTATTCTAATTATTAGTTTGCTCTTTTTTCAGGCAGCGTTTTTATCACCGGTTATCATGTTCCGGATGGTAAAGTATATAATCTTTAACTCAAGCAGGAACGACCAGTTTTCTATATACCATATATCGTATTCAATACGCTTTGCCATTTTTTCAACATTCTTAGTCTCACCGCGAAGTCCGTTAGTCTGAGCCCAGCCTGTAATTCCCGGTCTGGCGAAATGCCTGACAAGGTAATTGTCTATAAGCTCCGAATATTCATTGGTGTGTTTTACCATATGAGGTCTCGGACCAACAACTGACATGTTACCAATCAGAACATTGAAAAACTGCGGCATTTCATCAAGATTGGTTTTTCTAAGAAATTTACCAATCGGCGTAATTCTATTATCATCCAGACTTGCCTGTTTCATATCCGAATCCTTATTAACACGCATTGACCTGAATTTCCAGCAATAGAATTCCTTATTGCCTTCTCCGGTTCTTTTCTGTCTGAAGAATATTGGCCCCGGTGAACTAATCTTTACCAGTAACATGAGAATTGGAAATAACCAGGGGAAGATGAAAACTATTATTACCAGTGAAAAGAAAATATCAAAAGACCTCTTTTTAAGTCTGTTCATAGGAATTTCCAATGGCTCGAGTCTGAGAGATACTACCGGAACATGGCCATAAAAATCTATAGAGACATTGTTGGTTTCTTTAAAAAGTTTGTAATCAGGAATAAATTTGATGCGAATTAAATTTCGTTCGCAGAAATTAATCAATTGTTTTATTTCTGTGGTGTCAAAATCCTTAAGTGCGACGTAAATTTCGTGAACGGTATTTTCAAGCGCATATTCATAAATTCGCTTTACAGGCCCAAGGTATGTGGTTTTCAGCGCTTTTTCCGGTTTGTCATCAAAATAACCAAGTATTTTATATCCCTGAGAAAGGTCAAATGTGAGGGCATCATAAATTTCCTTACCGTTGTCTTCAGAACCAACTATTATGACATTTCTGAAGTTATTTCCCGACTGTCGCAGCTTTTTCAGGAACTGTATTGTAACAATTCGGTATATAAGTGTAAAGATGGCAAAATTCAGGAAGAAAATAATGAATCCGGGTCGCGAAAGATGGTGAAAGTAGAACATGGTGGAAAAAGTCGCCATCGAAAGAAAAAGATAGAAAACAAGTTTCAGCGTCTTGCTCAATGATTTCTCTATTGGTTGAGAACGGTGGAAAGTGAATTCATTGAAATGATAAATCATGAACAACCAGCATAAATTCGAAATGAATATAAAAATCTGGGAATCTTTGGAGGCAATTGTTTCAAGATTGCCGAATCTGATCATAAAAGAGATAAGGTAGGCAATGTTGAGCAAGACCAGGTCGCCCAACATCAGGATCAGTTTCAGATACCTGTGATAGGTATTGAAATTGATGCTTCGTAATTGTCTTTTCATGTGCGTTTGTGTATTATTTTGTGGTTTGTGTAAATATGAAGGCTTAACAATGAAATTTCTTGAAATAGCATGTGAAGTTCGTTTTTTTGAAACGACCTCTTCTGCCATCATTAAATCAGATTGTTTTCTAATCCTGGTAATTCCCATCTTGATACTTTCAGTTAACTGTCTTTTTCTCTTTTTGTTAAT
Organism: uncultured Chitinophaga sp.; assembly: GCA_964600345.1. Classification (GTDB taxonomy): domain Bacteria; phylum Bacteroidota; class Bacteroidia; order NS11-12g; family UBA955; genus JABMMZ01. The sequence goes on from CAZRKA010000074.1 coordinate 13,343, forward strand.
TAGCTAAACCGTTTGCTTAACAGTAAGGTTTCAGCAAAATTGTCTGATGAAAGGTGCTTTTTACTGTAAGCAGATTTCCGGTACAGACACTTATCCTCTTCAGGAAATTTGCACTGTTTAGGCTAAAATTAATTGAAAAAAAATTGGAAAGAAGTTTGTAAAGCTCTCTCTGAGCTCTGACAGTAGTTGATTTTTGGGAAAAAGTAAAAGGGACATTATAGGAAAGGAGACCAAAGGCTGTCTTATTGACAGAAATATGTGGTGCTCTGAATGGAAAATGAAAGATATTTATTCCTTTAATTGTAGAAATAAAATTTACGGCACTGCTTTTTTGTGTTGTCATACATTTGTGTTTTAAGTTCAACCAACATAGTTTAGTATATTGTTTAGTTTTAATGAATTTTAAATGTAAAGCTGTTTTAGTACTTTATACCTAATTAATTCACATCGCAATATTAAATCCTATTTGTGCAAATTCCAAACTTCTTGATGTTAAAAAATGTATATTTTTGCACTCTGTTTTTGTAAATTATTCATTAATAACAAGTTAAATGTGCTATTTATCATCAAGTTAGGAACAATTTGTTAGTAATAATGTGAATAAACTATAATTTAATAGCTTTATTTTCTGAATTTTCGGTAAAAAATAGAATAATGTGTTTGCTGCTTACTTTAAAATGAATAGTCCCGTGTATTTTCGGGAAAATGATGCATAATTAACAGATAAACAGCATGATATAAAATTTAATGCCTCTATGTAAAATCCCTTTTTTCAATTAATCTTTAAATCTCGATTAGTGTTAAAATTTAGGTATTTAAACTCAGTTTGATGCTTGCGGGTAAATACCCAAACAGGATAATTGAATTAATGTTTAAATCAAAAGTATGTTCAATGCATGTCTTGCACATTGACCTGATAAAGTCTTTTTTCAATCCGGAATTGAAAACAAAGGAGTTGGAATATACAGGAATAAGGAATTATTATAGTTTCAGGGATAGCCTTATCAATGGCTCTGGTTCAATATTCTATAAACAAAGAAATTTTCAGGGTTTTGATTTTTTGAAATCACCCCTGGAAAAAAATTTTTCGATGAAACAATACATCAGTATAAAGAAGTACCTGCTGCCCATTTCTTTGATTTTAAGTTTGGAGAGTCCGTGTTTCCTGTTTGTCCATGAATTGGAAACAATTGTATAAGAATACCCTCTGATAATAGCTTTTAATGGAAGTTCTATTGTAAGATTAAAATGCGGGGCCAGAATAGGTTTTATACCATTAATTACTTCTCTTTTATAAAGTTTAAATGCATTCGTGGTATCGTTGTACTTTATATTCATTACTACTCTGATGATCCAGTTTGCAGTACGGTTGATCAGTTTTTTAATCAAAGGGTAATCTATTACCTTGCCCCCCATGCTCCAGCGAGTACCAAATACGCAATCAACGTTTTTTTCCAGCATGGTCGAATAAAATTTGACAAGATCGTATGGAGAATCAGACAGGTCAGCCATCATAATTGCCACACATTCGCCTTCAAATCGCTCCAACCCGTATCTAACTGCATATCCAAATCCATTAGGACCTTCGTTGTTGAGGTATCTCAGATTGGGATACTTGCTGCAAAGTTCTTTTAATACAGCTTCGGTATTATCTTTTGAATTGTCATTGATAACAAGAATTTCGTGTTCTATCCTTATTGTCCCAAGTGCGCGCTCTATCGCATCAATTGTTTCACCAATGGACTCTTCTTCATTGTACGCCGGCATTACTACGCTTAGTTTCATCTGTATTAGTTATTATGTGAAATGTTATTACTGCTGAATAAATTAAAATGGCCCATGAAGCTGCTAATTTCAATAATATGAAATATTTGAAATAATCGGAGATTAAACTTCCATATAATAAACAAAACAAAGCCATCACAAATCCTGTATTGAGTATACGCGTAAATTTGTTGTTATTGAATTGTAGAAATAAGGGTAACATCAGTAAAGTAAAAACCAGTCTGTAATCCCAATTGTTTCCTATAAAG
>CAZRKA010000075.1:0-15227 GCA_964600345.1 uncultured Chitinophaga sp.
GTCGCGATAGGTTATTTTTAAATTGCGTATGGTCTCTATGTCTGCTCTCTGGTCGGCCTGATATCTCAGCTGGATAGGGTATTCGTCGTCTATATCTCTGAATTTGGATGCTTCAACACCATAAACTGCGCCTCTTATTTCCATAGCCAGTTGAGCTGTGGACAGACCTTCTCTTAAAGCTCTTTCTCTGTCGATGTCGAATACAATCTCGGGTTTATTGCTGACAAAATCGGATTTCAAATTGTCAACACCTTCGATATTGGCATCAGTTAAGTACTTCTTCAGCTCATTTGAGTTTTTAACGAGTTCGTCAAAATTCTCTCCGATTATTTCTATACTTACCGGTTTAGGAGTCGGCGGGCCGTTTTGTTCTTTATTGACCACTATTTCGGCAGCCGGTATGTCCCATTTCAGAGCCTGTAATTTTTGAAGATAAGTACTGGTTGATTCACCGTTTCTTTTAGAGAACTCAACAAATCCGATTGCTATTTTACCTTTGTTGGGGTAAGAATTCTGATCGCCGTCCTGTGGATCTGTTACGCCAATGGTAACATTGCTGATCATCGATTCTACAATCGGGTTCTTTTTGCCCAGTACGCTGTAAACTTTTTCTTCAACTTTGCGCATCACACCATTGGTGACAGACGGGTCTGTACCTTCAGGTAATTTTACATATACGTATATATTGCTGGGGTCACCATCGGGAAAGAAAACTACCTTAGGTCCGTTTGCAATAAAGTAAAAAATCGAAATGAAGAAAAGTAATATGACATAAAATACCGGTCTCCAGGGTTTTTTGAGACACCATCTGAGAACGGATGTGTAACTATTAACTATTCCCGGCCATACTTTCAGTTGCCATGCATCTATCACTTTATGAAGCCACAGCCTGTTCAGAACAAGGAATAAAGCCAGGAAGACAACGAAATTGCCAACACCAATACTGCCGTTGAAGTAGGCAATAAGTGCAACTACACCATAAATTATAAGCTGTAAGATTGTTTTTTTGGTTAATCGTCCGTAATTCTTGTTCTCTTCTTCTTTTGTCTTCATGAAATCGACGGCAAAAACCGGATTGATGATATAAGCGACAAAAAGAGATGCCAGCAAAGAAATGATGAGTGTAACAGGCAGGAAATACATGAATTTCCCGATTATTCCGGTCCAGAATGCGAGTGGTATGAATGGAGCAAGTGTGGTGATGGTACCTGATAAAACCGGCATGAACACCTCTCCGACAGCTAATTTAGCTGCTGTTTTTATATCCCTTTTACCGTCGCCAAATAACCTGTGTGTGTTTTCAATTACCACAATAGCATCGTCGACAACGATACCTAATGCAAGTATAAATGAGAACAGCACAATCATATTAAACGAGAAATCAATACCAGGCATAACCAGGAAGGCGATGAACATAGAAAGTGGTACTGATAAGGCCACAAAGAGGGCATTAGTTACACCCATAAAGAACATTAATACAATTGTCACCAGCACAAATCCGATGATGATGGTATTAATCAGATCGTGAAGCATGGTTTCAGTCATCTTGCTCTGATCGCCGCTTACGGTAATTTCAAGAGCTGCCGGAAATTCAGTTTTCTTCATTTCGGCAATAACCTTTTGTATTTTTTCGGATGCTTCAATCAGATTTTCACCCGATCTTTTGATCACATTCAGCGTAATTACATTTTTCCCGTTGCTGCTCGAATAACTTTCCTGTTCGAGAAAACCGTCTACAACAGTTGCAATATCCCTGATGAATAATTTGGCTCCCGACTGCGAGGTAACTACTATGTTCTCTATTTCCTTAGGGTTCTGAAACTCGCTTTTAATACTCAGGGTCGGCTTCATGCCATTAAGAGGAACGGTTCCACCGGTAATGGTCAAGTTTTCACTTTTGATGGCTCTTTCAACCTCGCCTATGGTAAGCTGGGCTGCCTGAAGTTTATATGCATCAATATTTACCTGAATTTCGCGTTCAAGTGCTCCTATTATTTTTACCTCATTAATTTCGCTGAGTCCTTCAATTTTGTCACTCAGGTCCTCGGCATGTTTTTTAAGTGCTTTTAAGTCGAAGTTACCCGCAACATTGATGTACATAATAGGAATTTCCGAGAAGGCAATTTCCTTAATCATGGGTTCTCTGGTAAGCTGGGCAGGCATATCACCTCTGGCTTCGTCTACGGCATCTTTTACTTTTTGCTTAGCAACACTGACATCAACATCGGTGTGAAATTCGACTACAACAACAGAAAGATCCTGCATCGAAGTACTGTTGAATTTTTTTACACCCGAGATAGCTTTTATTCTTTTCTCTATAGGTTTAGTCAGTGTGTTTTCTATATTCGTTGGGGAATTTCCTCCGTTGACAGTACTGATATAAATGGTTGGCACTGTAATGTCCGGAAAATTCTCCTTTGGAAGGGCTTTGTATGCCATAATACCTGCAAGCGAAATAAAAATCGTTATGAGGTAAACAGTTATCTTATTGTCTATAGCCCAACTCGAAGGTTTAAATTCTTTTATTTTATCCAGCATAGATTCTTGGTTTTATTATTCCGGCTAAATAAATAGCGTTTTATGATGGTTTTTATAGTTTAGTCTTTGAGTATAATCTTATCGCCTTCGTTAATAAGGTCGTATCCTTCTGTGATCAGTTTATCACCTGCTGCAAGACCGCTGGAAATTTCGGCCAGCCCGTTGTATTCTTTGCTAATAGTCAGAATGCGTTTTACTGCGGCTCCGTTTTCATAAACCAGCACATAAGATTCGTTGATGCCTTTTTGTATGAATTTTACCGGAACTATAATCTGTGGCTTGCTCGACTTGTAATCGTTGATCTTTAATTTTGCTACCATATTCGGATGGTATTTTTTGCCATTGCCCAGTATAACTTCAACGCTGAATGTCCTCGATAAAGGATTGATAGCTCTTGATGCGTAATGAATTTTGCCGGTGATTGAGTCGTTAATATCGGGGAAATAAATGATGACATCATTGCCGGTTCCGATTCTTGACGAATAGCTCTCAGCAAGCTCTGCTTTAACTTTAAGGTTGTTGTAATTTACTACATGAATGGCTCCCATTCCCGGTGCAACCATTTGAGCAACTTTGATGTTGATTGCATCAACGGTGCCGTTTATCGGAGAAATTATTTTGCTCATACGCAACTGTTCATTCAGCGCATTCATTTTTTTCTCAAGACTTTCCTTATTGGTTTTTGCCTGAAGTAATTGAATTTCGGTTCCTATATTCTGTTTCCAGAGGTTCTGTTGTTTCTGATAAAGCTGACGTGCCAGATCGAGATTTGTCTCAATATCCATTATCTGCTGCTGAATAGCACTTGCATCAGTTTCGGCGAGAACCTGCCCTTTTTGAACATTGTCTCCGGCTTTTACGTTAATACGGGTAATCACACCCGGTATCTGGGTAGACAATGCCACGTTTTCGTCTGCATCTACTCTGCCCTGAACTTCTATGAATGTTTTAAAATCAGAAAGTGCAATGTCAGTGGTTTTCACTTCAGCGCGTTCGTCTATTGACTGACCGGTATCCAGTTTTGCAATTTCGAGTTCCAGAGTTTTGATCTTTTCAAGCAATGTTTTGGATTCGGTTTTGAGCGCATCAAGTGCTTTTTTCTTATCACTTAACGAATTTCCGCTGCCTCCGCAAGAAGACAATATGATTGCAATGACTGAAATATTAAATAAGATTTTCATTTTACTATTTTTGATAAGTTTTTTAAATTTTAATGCTTTGCCCTAATGCTACCTGGTAATCAAGTTTTGCTACCAGCAAATCATAAACGGCACCGAGGTAATTTGTCTGGGTTGTTTTCAGATCCTGATTGGCAGTTATAAGTTCGAGGTTACTGCCAACACCTTCACTGTATTTAATTGTTGTGATTTTAAGAATGCGGGTGGCAAGTTCAAGATTTTCCTTTTGCTGAACGACATAGTCCATTGCTCTCAGATATTTTAATCTTGTTTGCTGAACTTCCAGATCAATCAGATTTTCAACTTTACTGATAGTGTTTTCAGTTTTAATTTGTTCAATCCTGGCCTTCTGAATTTTGGCATCATTTCCGAATCCTGAAAAAATAGGAACACTCAACTGAAGCCCGAGGAATGAGTTACCGTACCAGGTACTGTAATCCAGTTTCTCGCCGAAATTGCTCTGCTGATAGGTGTAAGCAGCGGCAAGGTTAGGGTATTTGCCGTACTGATAACGTTTAACATTGTATTTGTTCAGCACCAGTTGTTGCTGAAGTATCTGATAATCGGTACGTGATTTAAGGTCGACAGTGGCAGAAGAATCTGCAACCATAAATTTATTGTTGATGTCGTCAATCTTGTCGCTAAGACGCAGGGGTTTGCGTTGATCCATGCCGATTTTAGCTTTCAGTAAACCAAGAACAATTGTATACTGATCATTTAATTTCTGACGGCTTATTTCAAGATTATTCAACTGCAGTTTTAATCTGTCAACCTCCAGAGATTCAGTAAAACCTTCTTTGTTCAATGCTTTGACCTGTTCATACGTTTTTTGCAAAGTTTCCACTGTTGAATTCAGGAGACTGATATTTTCTTTTGTAATCAGAACCATGAAATAAGTTTTGGCGACATCAATTTTTACATCCGCCTCTGTTTTGGCTGCAATTTTTTTAGAGAGATCTGTATATTGTTTTGCGGCTTTAAGTCCGAGGAAATATGTGCCGTCGAGCAATAACCAGCTCGCATTGAGAGAGGCCTGAGTAGTGTATTTATTACCAACGCGGATAGGGGTAGGAACGCCAAACTGATTTGGAAAAACAAATACCTGTTTTTGTAAAGCGTCCTGAAATGCCACCTGACCTCTGAGCTGGGGTATTCCTATGGATTTTACTTCCTTAACGGTTTGGTCGGATATGGCGATATCTGCATATGCATTTTTAATGTCCGGATTATTGCTCACTGCATAATCAATAGCCTGAGATAAGGAAAATACGGCAGTGTCATTGCTGTTCTTGCTTTGAGCATTCATATTGCCGGTGCTCATTAAAATGAAAGTCAACAGAAAGGTTAAAATTTTGCCCTCTGTTACTGTGTTTTCTTTTAATTGTTTTGGTAGCATATCAATGTTGTTTCTGTTGAATTATTTAATTTCTGATGTTTCCGGAGTTAGGGTGTTTTTCATGAACTCAATTCCCTTACTTGTACAAATGGCGTGAAGATGGTAGTTGACAAGGAATGCGTATCTCTCGCTGAAGCTGATATTGCTTATAATCTGAATTTCGCTGTTTATGCACTGTTCAATAAGCGCCATATAAAACCCTGTACAGAGGTTAATATTGATATCCGGACGGTATAAACCCTGTTTTATACCCAGATCCAGATTTTCGGTCAGTTGATTCTGGATAGCAGATTCCCTGTGTTCTGTAAAATCGAGATAAATTTCGGGATGGTACTTTTTTAGATCAAACAGGAGACTGGGATTCATTTCATTGTGCTGACTTACCATCATGCCTGCAATTTTAAGAATCTGAAGTATGGCATTTTCCTCACTCCTGAATACACTCAGGCAAATCTGATCCATGCTTTGAATATGCAGCAGCAGTGTTTTTCTTACCAGATCGTCTTTGTCTGTGACATACTGGTACAATGTTTTTTTCGAAATACTTAGTTCCTTGGCCACATCGTCCATGGTAATACTCTTGATGCCGTAACGCATAAAGAGCTTTTCTGTTAAATTGCAGATTTTATCCAGCATTTCTGAAACCGGCCGCGAATTAACACCATAAACTTTGGAAACAAAAATAATCTACAAAGTTTCCTGACCTTATAGACGAAAAATGACATTTTCCTGATAAAAGTAATATTAGAGTAGTTTTTTCAATACAAATAAGATTTGAAAATGTATCAAACTTGTGAAAAATTAGTAATGTGTATTATTGAATTAATGCTAATATTGCTTCGACAAATACACCAAAAATGACCAAACCCATCTCAAAAAAAGTGCAGATTCTGGTTAAGACTTCATTCAGTGAATTGCAAAGCAATATTGAATTGAATGAGTTTTATTTCATTTATCATATAACAGTTGTGAATGAGAGCGATACCACTATTCAACTGATGTCGCGTAAATGGTATATAACGGACAGCAACGGCGAAAACAGATTTGTAGAGGGAGAGGGTGTGGTGGGAGAACAGCCGGTTATAGGTCCAGGCCTTTCTTACGAATATTATTCGGGCTGCCTGTTAAAGACGGGATTCGGGAAAATGACAGGATCATATATGTTTCTGACACATCCGGATGGCATTGCTTTTGAAGCGCCAATTCCCGAGTTCAACCTTGTTTTACCCTGGGTACTTAATTAGAAACTACTGTTGAGATAGCTTACAAGTTTATTTTTGAATAGCCTGAGCGTTTCGCATATCTTTGCGTAATGAGATTTGTACCCCTGATTTGTTTGCTGATTATTGCAAATTCCTGCAGTGATAAGGTAAAAGTACCGGAAGATGAAACCGGCGGTGATACTGCACTAAGTGTAAAAAAACCTCAGATCGACAGAGTATTTAATGAAGACAGCGCTTACGGTCATATAGTCAAACAACTTGAATTCGGTCCCAGAGTCCCCGGCACTATTGCACATAAACGCTGTCATGATTATATGGTCAGATTCCTGAAGCCTCTGGCTGACACAATATATCTTCAGAATTCAAGTGCCCGTACATACGACGGTAAAATGATTCCGGTTATGAATGTCATCGCGTCATTTAATAAAACTGCCTCCAGAAGAATTTTACTCTGTGCCCACTGGGATACAAGACCATTTGCAGATCAGGATATAAAGGATCGTGAAAAACCGATTCCCGGTGCAAATGATGGCGGCAGTGGTGTCGGAGTTTTACTGGAGATCGCCTCTGCATTGAAAAAACAGCCATTGGATATAGGTGTAGATATAATTCTGTTTGATGCCGAAGACTGGGGTGATAATTCGGGTCGAACTGAAGACAGTTATTGCCTCGGTTCGCAGTACTGGGGTAAAAACCCACACATACCGCAATACAAGGCAGATTTCGGCATTTTGCTTGATATGGTAGGCGCCCCGGGTGCATTGTTTGGCTTTGAAGGTTACAGCCTCAGCGAAGCGCAAACTTATTTGTCGATGGTATGGACAGCAGCTGCAGAGGCCGGTTATGGGCAATACTTCAAAAACTTTCAAAGAGGGCACGTCACCGACGATCATTTTTATGTGATGAAGTACAGACAAATACCAATGATTGATATTATTGACACTGATCCCGGAACGGAAAGTCATTTTGGCAAATACTGGCATACACATAATGATAACATCGACGCTATCGATAAAAAAACGCTGAAAGCGGTTGGTCAGACTGTGCTGAATGTATTATCAGCTTATTGATTAAGCAGGTCAGGTAAACCACCGGTATGAATGCAGAGTATGCTTTTTCCTGCATCAATTCTCTTTGAATTTAGCATATCATAAAGCGCCATCATCATTTTACCGGTATAAACGAATTCCAGTCTAATGGCTGTTTCTATCCTGAATTTTTCAATAAATGAGCTTAGTTCCATATCATTTTTGGCGTATTTTCCTCTGTGAAAATCGTGCTCAATCTGCCAGTTATCGCGATTGTACTTGCTCATGATTCCGTCGAGTTCAAAGTTATTTTTAAGACTGCTGATCCCGATTATTTTAGTTGGCATTGCTCTTTCTGTTATGCCTTTCAGTATGCCTTCCATACTTGTTCCGGTCCCAAGTGCCAGTATAATGTAATCGTATTCTTTGTTTAATTCATCCAGAATTTCGGCACAACCTCTTAATGCCATTGGATGTCGTCCTCCTTCGCCCACAAATTCAGCAAAGGGGTCGTTGCCGAAGTATTGACTGAATAGCAATTCCTTATCGCGGTATGCCTGGCGATCAACGTGAATCAGCTTCATTCCGTATTCGGTGCACACCTTTTCGTAGGCATTCAATTCTCTTTTTTCATTCCCTCTTACAAATCCAATGGTTTCGATTCCAGATTCAAAACCGGCAACGGCTGTAGCAACAAGGTGATTGCTGTATGCTCCACCGAAAGTGACGATTCTTTTTTTTGAAGTGGATTTAATGTGTTCTAAAATATATTTCAGTTTTCTCCACTTATTGCCGCTGATAAGGGGATGAATCAGGTCGTCGCGAAGAATATCAATTTCACGGTTATTTCCGAATAATGAAAAATCAAGTTTTTCAATTCTGCTTCCTGAGATGAAATCCTGCATCCTGCAAAATTACGAATTCGCTTACCGTCGACACAATTTGACGCCGAATAATTAGCTTTGCAAAAAATGACAGAAGGAAAAAAAGGTTTGGTTTTATCAGGGGGAGGAGCCCGGGGCATTGCTCATCTTGGAGTGCTGAAATTGCTTGACGAAATAGGTGTAAAAATTTCAGCCGTATCAGGAACTAGTGCAGGAGCCATAATCGGGGCATTTTATACTGCGGGTTATAAACCTCAGGAAATTCTGGAAATAGCCCGCTCCAGAAAATTTTTCGGATTTTCGAATTTGCTCTTTGGCAAAGCCGGATTCTTCGATATGAAACCTTTTGAAACAGTTTACCGCGAGTATTTTCCTCACAATTTGATTGAAAGACTCAGTATACCCTTGCATATTGCTGCTACCGATATTATAAGAGGTGAAATCCGCTATTATTCTTCCGGCGATCTGAGTATGGCTTTAAAGGCATCTTCCAGTGTCCCTATGGTATTTCAGCCTGTTGAATACGATGGTACTATTTTGCTCGATGGGGGAATTCTAAATAATTTTCCGCTTGAGCCATTAGTTGGAAAATGCGAGCGAATAATAGGCGTCAACGTTAATTCATTAAGTCATAAACTGGAGGAAATTCACATGAAGGACATGCTTGACAGAAGTTTTCATTTTGCACTTAGTGCACAATTGCGCGAAAAGGCTGATAAATGCAATGTATTTATCGAACCACCTGATATGAGCCGTTTTGGAATGTTTGATCTTGGCAGAATGGACGAAGTTTTCAGTTTTTCGTATGAGTATGCTTCAGGAATAAAAGATTATATTCTTAAAGGACTGGAATGAATAGATACTTTTATTTGTGCATGCAATCAATATTTACTTTGTTTGTATCTGCAATATGATAATTTATAACGTTACCTGTAATATTCCTGAAGAAATTGAATCTGAATGGGTTCACTGGATGAAACACGAACATATACCGGAAGTGATCGCAAGTGAAAAATTTACTGGTTTTAAGATGCTGAAATTATTGACAGCAGCTGCAGACAATGAAGGTGTGAACTACGCAGTTCAGTATTTTTGCCATTCGATGGAAGACTATGTTGATTATGCCGAAAATCACGCGCCTGCTCTGAAAGAAAAAACCTACCTCAAATACGGTGATAAGGTTTTGGCATTCAGGACCCTTCTGGAGGAGGTTTGATTACAGATTTTCCATGATGTATTCGGTAATCTTCTGCATCAGATGTACCCTGTCTTTTCCAAGTACATTGTGCTTGTGTCCCGGATAAACAAAATAGTCGAGATAAGTATTTCCAACATCAACTGCAGTCTTGCAATACAAAAGACTGTGTTGCCATAGCACCACATCATCATCACATCCGTGTATCATCAGAAGTTTGTCCTGAAGATTATTGACATAGTTGCAGAGGTTGGCATTTTTATATCCTTCCGGATTTTCGGCCGGTGTATCCATGTATCTTTCGGTATACATTATTTCGTACAACGCCCAGTCTATTACCGGACCACCGGCTACGCCAAGCTTGAATACACCTGCGTGCCTGCTCATTAATCCTGTAGTCATAAATCCTCCGAAGCTCCACCCGTGTACTGCTATCCTGTTTGCATCCACATAAGTCAAATTTTTAAGGTAATTGACACCTGCAATCTGATCCGCCATTTCGATTGTTCCCAGATTTCTGAACGTGGCACTTTCAAACTCATGCCCTCTGTTCGAAGAACCCCTGTTATCAAGTGTAAAAACAATATAACCTTTTTGCGCCATCAGCTGCATCCATAAGTTGCTTCCATATAACCATGTATTGGTTACCATTTGAGCATGCGGTCCACCATACACATAAACAACGACAGGGTATTTCTTAGTCTTGTCGTAACCCGGAGGGGTAATCATACGGCAATATAAAACGGTACCTTCATTTATTATGGGGAATACAGTGGTTTCTCCCATTATAAATTCACTTAAAGGATTCGGAGCATCCAGCAAAGTTTTAAGAAGCTCACCCTTTGTAGTTCTTAAAGCGGTTCGCTTTGGGACATTACTACTGTTGAAGTTGTGGAGGTAATGTGTGTATTGTGCGTTGAACTCGGCGCTGTGTGTGCCCTGTTCGGTGCTTATTCTCTTTATGTCTCCGTTGCTGATGTTGACGCTGTAAATATGTCTCTCCAGCGGACTTTCCTTGCTTGCTTCGAAATAGGCAAACTCACCTCTCGGATCAATTCCTATCAGATGGGTTACTATCCATTTACCCATGGTCAGTTGTCTGATCATTTTACCACTATTGTTATAGAGATACAAATGGTTGAAACCGTCGCGTTCGCTCTGCCAGATAAACTTATTCGTTTCATTTGGAAGAAAATAAAAACCGTGCTGTGGTTCAACATATTTTTCATCTCTTTCTTCGAAGAGTATCTGATCCAGTACGCCGTTTTCGGCATTATAACGGTTTACAAAGCACTGGTTTTGTCCGCGGTTGACAATGGCAATGTATATAAAGTCTGATTCGGGCGACCATGCTATATTTGTTAGATATTGCTCAGCCGGTTCGCCGGTCTCCATATAAGTGGTTTGCCCGGTTTTGAGGTCGTATACACCAAGTCTCACATGGTGACTTTTGGCGCCCGCCACCGGATATTTGATTTCACTGAAGCTTGCCGGCATTTTGCTGTTGTCATAAATCATATAATTGCTCACCATGCTCTCGTCCATGCGGTAAAAAGCCAGTTTACTGCCGTCGGGGCTCCAGAACAAACCTTTTGAAATCCCGAATTCGTTGCGGTGCACAGATTGTCCGTAAACAATTCCTTTGCCTCCATCTGTACTGATTTGTTTAACCCCATCGCTGCCTGCAATAAAAAGATTGTTGTTGTCGATATAGGCAGCCTGATTCCCGGTATTGTTGTATTCCTGAAATTCGGCTGTTTTTGACAATGCGACTATCAGTCTGAAAGCGGAAGCCGGAATATTGAAATTCAGATATTCATTGTCTTTATAAATACGGATATTATCATTGTCTGTCCATTCAAAATAGGGAAAGGTTCTGAAACTCATATTGCTTTTGTAGGCAGCAGCAGCGGTGTTCAGTGATTCGAGGCTAACACTGCTGTCTGTCTTTCCGGTTTCAATATCACTGATAAACAACTTCTGCGGCTTGTTTAATCTGATGTAGGCGTATTTAGTTCCGCCGGGCAACCACTTCAGATTGCCGAGTGATTGAACCCTCAGAGATTTTTTTGTTTCTCCGTCTTCCATCATGATTGCCTCATGCATGGTGAAATAACGGCTGCCCTGTGCCTGAACCACCTGTATAGCGCAGTATATGACAGTTATAAAAAGTGTTTTAAAGATTGATAAACGCATCTGATTGTTAAAACGGCAAATTTGCAAAAAATAAGCCGTAAATAAAAAGTGAGTGCACTCAGCCCATTTGTGCAGTCGGATTTGAATGATGTTATAAATAAAGTACTTCTTAATCTTTTTACAGGCAAAAGACATGATTAAATACCTCTCCTAAATAATAATGATCTGCGTTTTATACCTAAACTAGAAAGCTTTTCGCTATCACTCAAAGCTCACAGTATGGTATAACTCATTCTAAGTAATGTTTTTTTCCGAAAACCTGCTAAGGATGAGTATAAGTTTGCCAATTCATGCTTTTTTCTGTTGATTTGTATGTTAAATCAAGCACAATATGACCGAAATGCAAGAACTTAGAAATATAATTGAAGCGGCCTGGGAAAACAGGGATCTTCTTAATGATGACAAAACCAGAAAAGCAGTGCTTTCTATGATTGAGGAGCTTGATAAGGGCAGGTTGCGGGTTGCCGAACCTAAGGCAGACGGCAAAGGATGGCAGGTAAATGAATGGGTAAAAAAAGGTGTTATCCTGTATTTTCCTATTCAGAAAATAGAAACAGAAAGCATAGGACCATACGAATTCTGCGATAAAATTCCGCTTAAAAAGGATTACGCCTCACAGGGAGTGCGTGCTGTAATGGGCTCTGTGGCAAGATACGGCGCCTTTATCAATAAAGGGGTTATTCTGATGCCAGGATTTGTCAATATTGGTGCTTTTGTGGATTCAGGCACTATGGTTGATACCTGGGCTACGGTAGGTTCCTGTGCTCAGATAGGAAAAAATGTCCATTTAAGCGGTGGTGTCGGTATAGGGGGCGTACTTGAACCCGTACAGGCCGCTCCTGTTATCATAGAAGATGATTGTTTTATCGGTTCAAGATGTATAGTGGTGGAGGGAGCTCATATTGGCAGGGAAGCTGTGCTTGGAGCCGGAGTTACCATCACCCAGTCGACCAAGATAATTGACGTTACAGGCGCCGAACCTGTTACTTATAAAGGCTATGTTCCGGAGAGGAGTGTTGTAATTCCGGGGTCATACGAAAAGGAGTTTCCGGCAGGCAAATATCACGTACCCTGCGCCATTATTATCGGAACAAGAAAGCCAAGTACCAACCTTAAGACATCGTTGAACGATGCGCTCCGCGATTTTAATGTGGCTGTCTGATGAACATCGGATTTGATGCAAAGCGTTATTTTCACAACAGGACAGGCCTTGGAAACTATAGCCGCGACCTGATTGATAAGCTTATTGCAGAATATCCGGAAAACAAATACTTCCTTTTTGATACCCATCCCGGCACTCTCGATTTGCCGGCAAATACAATCGCTGTTGTTCCCAGAGCCACGCATTTCATGTGGCGTTCCTATGGCATCATACAGGAAATAAAACTCCACAGATTAAATATTTATCACGGATTGAGCAATGAACTTCCCTGGGGAAACTGGCCTGCTGAAATTAAAAAATTTGTCACCATTCACGATGTCATTTTTAAATTATTTCCAAAGCATTACCCTTTGCTTGACAGAAAGATTTACGACAGAAAAACGAAACATGCGATTAAAATAGCAGATTGCATTATAGCCACCAGCAAAGCAACCGCCGACGATCTGATTAAGCACTACCGGGCCGATAATTCGAAAATCAGAGTTGTTTATCAAACATGTTCACCTGTTCACTGGAAAACCTATAAACCGGACGAAATAGTCAGATTCAGAAATGCAAGAAAACTCCCTCAGTCTTTTGTTTTATACGTCAGCAGTTTTCAAACGCGTAAGAATCACCCCGCACTTTTAAATGCCCTTCTTGAAACCGGGAGCTCCGATATTAAACTTGTTTTAGCAGGCAGGGAAGGAGAAACACTGGAACTGTGCCGCGAATTTATCAAAGCCAATAAAATGGAAAATCAGGTTACAATACTCTGTGATTTACAAAGTGCGGAATTACCTTTGTTATACAGGGCGGCATCTTCATTCATTTATCCAAGTATGGCAGAGGGATTTGGAATTCCATTAATAGAGGCAGCCTGTGCCGGATTGCCATTGGCAGTTAACGATATTCCTGTGTTTAACGAGCTCTCACCCGAAACTGCATTTGTGTTTAACGCCTCAGAAACATCAGGTATTGCCAGCGCCTTAATTGCATTAAATCAAAAAAAGCCATGTGACTATGGGGCTTATCTGGATAAATTCAGACCAGAATTCGCTGCTGCTGAAATGATGAAAATATACAGGGAGTTTATTGCTTCCTGAAATCAAAGATTATGTTAAGGTCTTAATTGGAGCCAATCCAAATCCTGGTTTGTATAACAGACAACATCGTTTCAGAACCCGGCCTAAAAAATCATCTTCATAGTATATTTCGTAATAACATTTTCTGAAACCTTGTAAATTGTTGAAGTAATGAATCAATTCCGGGTTCGTGAAATTGCATTTTTCAGAATAAAAATCATTTATAAATGGAAAGTCACTTTTGTTGTGATTAGCCGTATGAAGATAAAGTCTGTCGTTATAGCTGTCAAACTCATATATTTCTATCCAGCATTGAAAATTTTTGAAACTGTTTTTTTGCAGTGATTCTATAAAAGAAAATGTTCTGAAAAGTGCATCAAGGTGAGGCTTTCTCTTTTTAAAGCTCAAATTGCCCAATCCGGTGTTATCACAATGTAAATGTACATAGTCAAATGAAGAATCTGAATTTAAAGGCAATTGTATTTTTAAAGCCGGATTTAATTTTAATAGATTTCTGAAATATCTGGACATTCCTCTCATCTTTTTATTTCTTCCGTTCACAATACGCTCAGTCTTATAGTTATTGTGAATTCTCACTTTTTGCATTGTTGCCACAGTAAAAACCCTTTCAATGGCTTCACCCGTTTTAGAAATAATCTGGTCTTTATATGTTGTGGAATTACTCAGTTTAAACCCCGATTTTTTTATCAGTTTATTTAAAGTTACGTTGTCATAAAGTTTAAAGCCATATCCGGTAAAAGGCAGTTTTTCCATATAAGCTTTCTGACCGAAACCTATAGAAAATATACCATCCGCTTTTAAAACCTTCCATATTTCCTGAATAAAAGCGGCAGGATCATTCCAGAAATATATGGTATTAACCGTCATTATTTTGTCGAAACTTCCGAATTCAAATGGAAGCGCATTGCCGTCGTATAGAGTAAATTCAGCTTGTTTCGAGTCTACTAACCCGCGGTTTAGACTGATTGCCGTTTCATTCATCAGTCCGGAAATGTCAATTCCATGATATTTTATATTGGCGGCCTTCTCTAAAATACAATTTAAGTGAGCGCAATTGCCATGTCCGATTTCAAGAACCCGGTCGTCTGGCTTTAGTTGCAGGGAATCAATAGCAGCCAGTGTCATGGCTATATTGGATTCGTGCATGGCGTCTGCAATCTTTAACCCTCCATCGCCGGAAGGCTGTCTGAGTTGAGCGGCAATTTCCTTTAACTGCTCTTCATTCATGGTTAATTTGATTAGAACTGGTCTCAAAAATAACCTTTTAGTCAAACTTGACTTTAATAATTAAATATTAGCGGCGTCTTTTGCATTCATACTTCGTTGAATTCCTTGGCCAGAT
>CAZRKA010000076.1:0-15195 GCA_964600345.1 uncultured Chitinophaga sp.
TTACAAAAGGGGAATTGAGAACGGACTTAGTGGTTTGAGGTATATCAATACGGAAGAAATAAAAGCCATTGAGCCCAATACATATGGTGTAAGAGGACTGGTAGTGCCTCAGACCGGTATAGTCGATTATAAGCTTGTTGCTGCCAAATACGCCGAAGTTTTCAAGTCGCTTGGCGGCGAAATTTTATTTAATTCTAAAGTTACAGATGTCAAAAGCACCGGAGAAGGTGTCATCATCGATATCGGAAATACAGCTGTGCATGCCGGGGTTCTTGTCAACTGCGCGGGTTTATATTGTGACAAAATTGCTTCCTTTACTATACCTGATCTGGACGTTAAAATCATTCCTTTCAGAGGTGAGTATTATTCGCTCAAAAAAGAAAAACGCAGCATGGTAAAACATCTGATTTACCCTGTACCCGATCCTAATTTTCCTTTTCTGGGTGTGCACTTTACCCGTAGGGTAGATGGTGAAATAGAGGCCGGTCCAAATGCTGTGCTGGCATTTAAACGTGAAGGGTATAAAAAATCCCAGATAAATCTTTCCGAATTATTCGAGTCGCTTACCTGGCCCGGATTTATAAAAGTAGCCCGCAAATACTGGAAAACAGGCTTTGGAGAAATGTACAGATCGTTTAGTAAAGCCGCATTCACAAAAGCACTGCAAAAACTGATGCCTTCCATACGCGAATCGGATCTTGAACCGGGAGGTGCCGGTGTCAGGGCTCAGGCCTGCGACAGGGACGGGGGACTGATAGACGATTTTAATATCAGAGAATTGCCGGGTCAGATACATGTTTTGAACGCACCAAGTCCTGCTGCTACCAGCTCTCTTGCCATAGGCCGAACTGTGGCAGCACTGGCACTGAAACAGATTTCTTAAAAACCGTATTATACCAGATAAACTTCTTTCATTTTGCGGTAATTCCGCAGATTGAGCAGCAAATGCAGGTTGATGAGTTTATGGGTAAACTTCATATTGCGCCATAGTCTGATAAAATGGTAAGAGGTAATTAATCTGAAAAAATCATCTTTGTTTAGCTGATTGAGTTTAAGCAGAGTCTTTGAAAGGGAATTGACCTCGCGACTGCTTAGAATTTTATTGTTGTATAGAAAATACTGAAAATTAAGTTTGTCGTCACTGCTGATGTCTATAGGATATTCCTGCCACTTCCTGACCCATAAACGCCTTAGATTATTTTCAAACTCATTGGCTCTTTTTTTCATCTCATGGTCGCGTCCTTTGGTAATATGGTATACAGACAGGTATTCGGGTATATTGGCGAAAATTTTCTTTCCTTTCAAACGATACCACAATTCATAATCCTCAAGCGAATTGGTATAGGTTTCATCATAGAAAATATCTTCCTTCGCATAGAAATTCCGGGAAAGCACAGAAGGCTGAATCATGCAGTTTTTAAACCAAAGACAGCAGGCAATCTGATGGTGATGCAGGGGTAATTGCTTGCTTGGCAATTCACTGTCATCCGTATTGATCCATGAGCCCAGGATATCAACAGAGGGGAATTGTTCAAGAAACGCTACCTGTCTTTCAATCCGGTAGTGCATCATCAGGTCGTCGGCATCAAGCCAGGCTATATATTCTCCTGCTGCCGATCTGAGCAGCTTATTTCTGGCAGGTGCTATGCCGGTATTATTCTTTTCTGTAATTACTTTCAGCCGATTGTCGTCGAATGATGCCAGAACCTCTGCGCTATGGTCGCTTGAGTTATTGTCTAATACCAGAACTTCAATATTGGAATAAGTCTGATTAAGACAACTGTTAATGCAGTCTCTTAATGTATTGGCACAATTATAAGCAGGTATCAGTATGGAAACTAAGACTGACATATTGCGGTCAGATAATCATCCGCATTACAAATATCGTATTTTTTTGCGAAACTATCATCAGGTAAAACCCATAATGATTCTGTTATGCAGGTAAATGCCTCGTCGATGTCGGCAACCACTATGCTGCTGCTTTCTTTTAGCAAATCTCCCAGTCCGCCCCGGTTGTAACCAATAACAGGGGTGCCGACCAGAATACTTTCGTGCGAAATGCGCGGCCAGCCTTCTTTTACCCTGCTAAGGGCCAGGTTGCAGCATGAACGCGAGAGATGTTCAAGATAATCGCGAAAACCGTTAAAATAAATTACTTCCCAGCGGCCATTGCCCGGGCTTGCCTCAGCAGGAATAAGGGTACTGAAATAACAGTAATATCCTTTGCTGCTTAACATAGCAGCAAGTTCAAATATCTTAGGGTCATTTTTACTCCCGAATTGCCCCATGTGGACCCAGGCGTTCTTATGGGTTGTTCTGAATTGCCTGTAGTAATCGCTGTCAAAGAGATTCGGAAACAGGTGTACATGAGGTAGTTTCTGCACCTCCCTGAAATATTTAAGCCAATATGGCGCCACACAAATCACTTTAAACCTGGACGTGTTTTTCCTTCTCAGTATTTTGAAAAGCAGTCTGAAATAATATGCAAGCAATGCCGATTTGCCGTCATTTTCGTCGTAATTGTGCATGACTATCCAGACCTCTTTGTTGTTGAAATAATTGCGAAGCATTGCAGGTATTGCAGTACGGGAAGTAACTATATTGATATCGGCTCCCGATTTTAAAAAGCCCCAGATACTCAGGTCAAAATAGGCAAACAGCGATTCGAACCATCGGTTGCGCCGATACATTTTTTCATGCACTTCTGTCTGTTTTCTGTAATAAGTGCATAATGCGTCGAACAGGAATTTTTCGTGCCTGTAGCCGCCGGTTTTACTGATGCCGAAACTTAGATATGCAATGCGCATGCAGTGGCAAAGATAGGGGAGAGAGGAGGAAGATTAGAGATGAAAGATGAAAGATGGACTAGAGACTAGAGATAAAAAGACTAAAGATAAAAAGCCTGCCCTGTATCGTGTCGACGAAGGAGGCTCTGATACGGGGACTAGAGACTAAAGACTAAAGACTAGAGACTAGAGAACAGACTATAGGTTAATCAATAATCAATAATCAGTTAATCAGTTAATCAGTAATCAGTTAATCAGTGATCAGTTAATCAGTGATCAGTTAATCCCTCATTCAGCACTAAAACTGGAAATAAATGAACGGTTTCATTTCGCTGGACATGGTCTGGTAAATAAGGATAACCGTTAAAATGGTTATTACAACTTTTGCCCATACAGGCGATTTGATGAAGAATTTGCGGTATTCCCATTTTGTTTGTTTTGGCAACCAGTGAACGATGAAGCCCAGACTCATCAAAGCGAAAACTTCCCAGAAGTTGGTAATAACGGCCGGCAACATAGTGAAATTCAGGTCGTCGGCAATTTTATTCATGACCTCACGCGCCTGATTCATGTCTTCGGCCCTGAAGAATATTCTTGTAAATGTGATGAAAGCAAAGGTGTTAAACACTTTCCAGAAATGCACCGGCAGCGATTTTAGTTTTTCGTATGGGCTGATTTTACGCCAGAATTTGTAAAAGATGAGGCCAATGCCATTTAATCCACCCCAGATGATGAAGTTTAAAGTGGCACCGTGCCACAGTCCTCCCAGTAACATCGTTATCATAAGGTTGATATTGGTGTTGACTGCTTTTTTAACTGCCGGTGATATAAACGACAATACCATCAGAACAAATGCCAGTGAACCAACAAACCAAAGTACCCACATGGCATCGAGCATCAATGCGATAAAAACAGATAAGAGTGCGATGATGATATAAGAAGCCACTGTGCCTTTGCGATTGCCGCCAAGAGGTATGTACAGATAATCCTGCAGCCAGGTAGACAAGGAGATATGCCAGCGTTTCCAGAATTCAGTCGTGTTTCTTGCTTTGTAAGGTGAGTTGAAATTGGTATTGAGCCTGAAACCCATCAGTAACGAGATACCGATGGCAATGTCGGTATATCCGGAGAAATCAAGGTAAACCTGCAGCGAATAGCCAATGACAGCCAGCAGATTTTCGACACCCGAAAACAAGAGAGGGTTGCCGAAAACACGGTCAATGAAGTTGACCGCTATATAATCTCCTACAACCATCTTTTTGAACAGTCCGTTCAGTATCATGAAAACGGCAAGACCGAATTGGTATTTACTCAGAGTGAAAGGTTGCCTGATCTGGGGGAGAAAGTCTTTCGCCCTCACAATAGGTCCTGCCACAAGCTGCGGAAAGAACGATACATAAAATCCGAAATCAAAGAAGTTAGTTACCGGTTTTAATTTGCCCCGGTATATATCCAGCGTATAACTCAGAGTCTGGAAGGTATAGAAGGAAATTCCTACCGGAAGAATGATCTTGTCTATCCTGAAATGTGTTCCCGCAAATCCGTTGCTCCAGTGTGCAAAATAGTTGAATACAGAATTGCTTGTATGGAAAATCTGATTGTAGGAATCGGTGAAAAAATAAGCGTATTTAAAATAACAAAGCAGTCCAAGGTTTATAATCAGACTATATGCAAGCAGAGCTTTTCTCTTCCAGCTTGTCTTCGATCTGTAAATAGTCCTGGCGACAATAAATTCGTTGCTGATGGTAAAAAGCAGCATGCCGAAAAAGAAACCGCTGGTTTTGTAATAAAAGAAAATACTGACAATGAACAGAAACAGGTTTTTGACATTATACTGCTTATGAATAACAGTAAAAACGGCATATACCACAGTGAAAAAAATCCAGAAGCTTAGTTCAGTAAAAATGATGGGGCTTTGTTCCGAAAAAACAAAGAAATCCCTTATCATCTGGGTCAGTTTATCATTCATGTTTCAGGCCTGCAATCGGTGTTTTTAAGTAATCTTCGTATTTGCGTATAAAGGCATTGAACATCAGGTCGCCAAGTAGGCGGTAACCAGAGGAAGACAAATGCACATGGTCCCGGGCAGCCATCTGATTTCGTATCCAGAACTGCATACTGCCAAGTCCGCCCATGACCGAAAACAAGTCCCATACGCCGGTGTTATATAGATAAGAGAGATTGCGCATGGCGGCTTTAACTTCAAGTCCGGTGTGGTTCTGATAGTATTTCCCTTTTCGCCCTTTTTTGTAGCTGTCTGTATTAGTCGTGAAAAGTATGGCAGCGTTAGGTACTATTTTCTTGACTATATCTAACCATTGTTTGTAATTGTTTTCGTAGCACGACTGGCAGAAATTGGGGTCGAAGGCGTCGTTGATGCCTACCGAAAAAATTACAAGATCCGGTTTTATAACGGCCAGTTGCTGTTCAAGAAGATTGCATTTTAGATAGGTTGGAACAGATGCGCCGTTGGCTCCAATAGCATTGTAATTAATGCCGGGTGCATCGAGGTCGCAAAAGAGTCCGTACAGGGTAAATATGTTCTGAATCGAATCGGTTTTAAGGCACTTAAAACTGACTTGTTTCATTGGTTGTTCGAAAATAAATTCGGTATATCCTCCGGCTTTATTGTTGATGATTTGTCTGGCTGTGTAGGGCGAATCCAGTCCGAGTTCAAAACTCTGATGGTGCTGGTCGTAAAACACTTTAATGCGGTCGAACAGGTATTCGGTCTTACCGGTTTGCTCAAGGGTTAAGGTAAAAGTAGCCCCCGAATCGTAGGTAGTCGTCTTAAGGGCATTCATTCCGATATTGCCGTAGCACGAAGGGTTAACAGCACGGCATCCGTCCCATTGTCCGCTGAAACCGAAATTATAATTACCCGGGTTATTGTTTTTGCTGATGCCAATTTTAAAAGGGTAGACCCAGCCGCGGGCAGCCTGCTTTTGATTGATAAACTGATTAAAATTTTCGCGCATGCGTCCTGTCCAGATATCTGCCTGAACATGCGAGCCTCCGAAATGAACAATGTTGATCTTGCCTTTACCCGTTGTGATAAGAGCATCCAGCTTTCGGTAAAAGCCGTAGAAATCTATGCTGTCGCGGAAAAACTCTACCTGATTAAGTGAATAGTTGACAAATGGGTACTGCTGAATATTTACTGCCCCGTCCTGAGCCAGACTCCTTTCGCAGAATGTACAAAAGAGTATGAATAAAAGGTATACTTTGTTTTTTCTCAATTACTCAGCTTTGTATTTTTTTTCTCAAAAGGTACATCTCGTATTCCTTCATCAATGATTGGTAAAAAATCTCCGAAATCTTAACCGCACCTTTTTGTGTAAAGTGTATATAATCAGGTGAGCCTAGTGCAGGCTTAGTCTTTACCCATTGCACCATACTGCCGTTTCCTCCCATCGCTTCATACATGTCCCAGAAGATACCACCTGCATCCAGTGTAGCTTTCTTAAGGGCATCGCGAACATTTTCGAGTTGCTGATGTGTCTGGAAACTGCCGTTAATCTTCACACTCATATCGGCCGGCCCTATCACAAATATCATGAGTTCGGGATCAATAGACTTCAGGTACCTTAGTTCTTCGTAAAATCTTTTGCCGTAGGAATCTGCGCTCGACTTACTGCTCATGCCGGGTAATGCATTTCCTCCGAACTGAAGAATGAGAGCTTTTACACCCAGCATTTGATAGGAGCGTTTTAAAGTTTCGGCGTTAATTCTCCTGAATACTGTGCCCGAACAACCTCGCATAGGTACATTGTCTACCTGCACCCCGCTATTGCCGTCGAGTGATATGCCAAGAATATCGGCGTTAGCTCCTGAAAATTTAAGGCCTATTTTGCCATCAGAACTATCTGCTGAAAATTCGACTATCTGTTCGTTAGCGGATGGCAGAAGCGTTTTAGATTCCCTGATTTTACCGTTTACTGAAGAGCTGATTTCCAATGGACGTTCTATTGCTCCGACAACAACCCGGCATTTACTGAAGTTTTTATTTTTATAAGATGTGTTTTCGCGGGCAGTAATCACTACGCTGGCAACCTCACTTTCTTTTTTGCAGAAGTAAGCCATTGGGCCGTAACGGTTGTGCTTAGCTCTGTTCTCGTTTCCTCCGAAGGTGAGTTTGCGGCTCCAGTTCCCGACAGACTGAACGGCTACGGTGTATTTGGGAGTTACCTCGAAGGCAGGTAATAAGCCCATTCCACTTCCGCCGTAGCTGCGTTGCAATTGTTCGCGGATATATGAGCTGATGCGGTCCATTTCTATCTGCGAATCGCCGTAGTGAATGATGCGATAAGCCGTATTGTCTGTTTTTACTTTTCTGAGTTCGTCAAAGAAACGATCTATAGCCGAATGGTCTTCGTTGGCAAAATAAAACTTGGCCGGACTTTCTAACGCTTCTACTTGTAAAAGCACCAGTGTGTCGGCAGTTGAGCGGCTTGGTTTTTTCAGTATTTCCTCCTTGCGCTCCTGAAGGGTTTTTGATTCCTCTGCTTTTTTCAGGGCGGCGAAATAAGCTGTTGAATCCGGTTTCTCGGTAAATGTCTTTGTGAAATCAGGAAGTGCTGTCATTTTATCTCCCGCAAACGGAATATCAATTCTCGGAAGTAGCACAGATGCCAGAGCCAGAGAGCACAGGGTGAGCAGAATAAACAGTAAGACGTTAAGCGGTTTCATTTTCCCGATTTTGAAAGCTTTGCAAAAGTAACGAAAATAAGAGGGGCTTTATGATGTCATAAAAAAAATTAATTAACCGTTTATCAAAGGATTGATTAATTTTGTAGAGACCCTTATGGACGGCATTATCAACAAAGTTTCGCAAAGCGGAATATTAACAATTGACCTCGAAGAATATTATGACGATAGTCCGAGGGCTGTCATAGATATAAAAGACAATCTATACATGGGACTCATGCTGAAGGAAACCGAGTTCCGCGATTTTATCAAACAGAATAACTGGGAAGCCTATCAGGGCAAGCATGTGGCAATCATCTGCTCGGCAGACGCCATTGTTCCAACCTGGGCTTACATGCTCATTGCTTCCAGATTGTCGGGTATTGCCAAATCATATGTATTCGGGACGCCGGAGATGCTTGAATTCAGATTGATCAAAGAGCGTATTGATCAGATCAATCCTGAGGATTACCGCGATAAACGCATTGTTATAAAAGGCTGCAGCAAAAAGCCGGTCCCGGTAAGTGCCTATGTTTACCTCAGTGAAAAACTGCTGCCCGTGGTTAAGTCTATCATGTACGGAGAGCCTTGCAGCACAGTGCCTGTTTATAAAAGGGCATAATTTTCTTTCTGCTTTCTTAAGTAATAATTTTTTTAATCGAATAAGATAATATATTCGCTGCATATTTCTCAATATGGAATTAGTCCTTATACTTATTTTCGTTCTGGGTTATGCAGCCATAGCTTTTGAACACCCGCTCAAGATCAACAAAACAGCACCGGCCCTTCTTATCGGTGCCATCATGTGGGCCATCTGGGCCCTGGTTGATCACCATCATGTGAAACATATCAGTGACGAACTGAATGTCGAACTGTCTTCCATTGCACAGATACTGTTTTTTCTGCTGGGTGCAATGACTATCGTTGAACTGATCGATGCCCATCAGGGTTTCAAAATCATCACCAACCGGATCAAAACCACCAATGCCAGGAAACTGTTATGGATAGTTTCTATCATTACCTTTTTCCTCTCAGCGGTACTCGATAACCTCACGACATCTATCGTCATGGTTTCGCTTCTGCGCAAACTGGTACACGATAAGGAACAGAGGTTGTTCTTCTGTGGGATGGTTGTCATTGCTGCCAATGCCGGCGGTGCATGGTCACCCATCGGCGACGTCACTACGACCATGTTGTGGATAGGAGGACAGATAAGCAGTGCAAACATCATTAAAACCTTATTTCTGCCATCTCTGGTATGCATGATTGTCCCTTTAGTGGTTGTTGGTTTTTATCTCAAAGGAGATGTTAAACGCGATACCTATGATTATGATAAAGCAGAAAAAGAAGAGAAGATCAAAGGAAGTAAACGAATGCTGATACTTGGAATCGGCGCTTTGTTATTTGTTCCCGTATTCAAAACAGTGACACACCTGCCACCATATCTTGGAATGTTGTTCGGACTTTCAATTTTATGGATAGTATCCGAAATGATTCATATAGATAAGGATGAAGAAGAAAAGAAACAATACAGTGCCATACACGCACTTTCTCGTATTGATGTATCGAGTGTACTATTCTTTTTAGGGATTTTATTAGCCATTGCTTCGCTACAGGGAACAGGCGTTTTGGGCGAACTGGCTGCCTGGATGGACAGCACTATCGGCAATAAAGATATGATTGCTATTTCGATTGGTTTGCTGTCAGCAGTTGTAGACAACGTTCCCATCGTGGCTGCTACAATGAAGATGTATCCCGTCGCAGATTTTCCAATCGACTCAAAGATTTGGGAATTCATAGCTTATGCAGCCGGAACCGGCGGTAGCTGTCTTATCATTGGCTCAGCAGCAGGTGTGGCCGTCATGGGAATGGAAAAAATTGATTTCATCTGGTACCTTAAAAAGATAGCCTGGCTTGCTCTTATCGGTTATATAGCAGGCTGCCTGGTCTATATGGCAATTTATCCATTGTTTGCCGTTTATCATTAAGACTTTTTTTCATCAGAAAAAACCGGTTTAAACGACCGGTTTTTTTTATGCTACACTTCAACAATATTTTATTTCAATCTGTTTATGTTAAAATTAATACTCATGATTTTCATTTTACATAGCAATGACGGGGATTTCAGCCATGCCGGCTTTATCTATGTCCAGGCTGAAACGGCCCGGGATTTTGAAAAGTATTTGCAAAAGGCATTTTGCTGCCTGTCGATCGCTACTGCACCGAAATGGGGTCAGAAACAGCTTTGTTTATGAAAAAGTATGAAAAAAAGTTGAAAATAATTTATCTGAAAATCAGGCGATTAAAATAAAAAATGTAAAAATATCGCAGGTTTTGGAGGCAATAAGACAACAAGTTGTTTAAAAATTCAATCGCTTCGTATATTTGATTAAAGGGGGTTTATAATTATAAGGAAATTTACCTAATAAGTATAAAAACTCAAATTTAACAACTTAATTATCAGTAATATGCAAGATGTACAACAAACTAAAGAAGGCTTTATCAAATCAATGATTTTATTCGTTGTTTTGCTGGGTATTTGCTTCGCACCGTTCTTTGCTTTTGCGCAGACGGTACAAACTGTGGCTGTATCTGCTCCGGCGGCAATTAATGTGGCAGATAATATAAGTAAGGAAGATTTGAGTGATGCCGGTAACCGCGAAATCAGCTTCGAGCTTGGCATTCATAACAATCAGTTAAAAGTAGAATTTACCACAGCCTTTAAATGCGCTTCTTATGCCATCGAGGGCAAAATGGATAATCAGAGTGCTTATACTACTGTAGTTTATTGCAACGATGCACTTTGTATGGATCCGCGCAAAACTGTCACAGCTTTATTCGGTATAAAGGAACATCCATATACGGCTTACCGAATTAAAACAACATTACTCAACGGAGATATCGTTTACAGTGAAGAAAAGCAAAAGCCTCAAACAGGCATGAATGCCATCGAACTGATCAATACAGCAGTAGCAGACAAATTGCATATCAAGATTAATGCAGATGCCAATTTTACTTACAGTGTTAGCAATATCAAAGGCGAAAATATAAGCAACGGCGAAATATCAGTTTCACAACCGGATCTGGATTTCAGCAATTGCGAAGCAGGTTTTTACATTATCAGTTTTACGGCTAAGGATGGTAAGGTTTACCATTACAAGTTCTTTAAAACTGTCAACTTATAAAGTGTCGATTTCATAGTGCGTTTGTTGATTTTCAAGATTAAGCCGTTACCGGCTCACAAGGTCGGTAGCGGTTTTTTCCAAACCTCGAGCCCACGGTGTAAGTACACCACCCGTTCTTTCACAATCGGTCGCGGAGACCGGATAAAATATTGCGTGTCGATTTCATAGTACGTTTGTTGATTTTCAAGATAAAGCCGTTGCCGGTTCAAAAGGCCGGTAACGGACTTTCTCTCAATCACGACTACTAAGTCAGCGCGTTAACGTTTTAACCAAATTCGCCACCAAAAGATATAAAGTGTCGATTTCATAGTGCGTTTGTTGATTTTCAAGAACAATCCGTTGCCGGTGTAAAAGCCGGTAACGGTTTTTCTCTCAGCACTGCGAAACGGACAAATTAAAATGATACACTCATCATGGTATTTAAGCCTCACGCGGCATTAAAATATTCAGGATGCGTTTTAAGATATAGCGTGTAGATATTCATAGCGTTTGTTGATTTTCAAAACTAAACCGTTGTGTGCGTAATTGCCTCAACGGTTTTTTTATGCGCTTAAATCCGGGGCAGGGTACCAATAACACAAAAAGGCAATGATATTTTGGCGGATAAATCCGCGGTAAGGTACCATCACACAAGGAACACAAGGAATGCACAAGGATCACAAGGGTTGTTTGAGGCTAAAGTTTGCAGCTAAAGTTTGCAGCTAAAGTTTGCAGCTAAAGTTTGCAGCTAAAGTTTGCAGCAGAATTTTTAACCACAAAGACCGGGTAACATGGAGACAATACTTTGTGAACCTTGTGCGGTTTTTACCTTGTGCACCTTGTGTTAATGGCTCCATACAATATCTTATTAAATGCCGGCAAGCCAATTGCACGGCGAACACCAGGGATGCACAAGGATCACGGGGATTGTTGTTTGCCGCAGAAATTTAACCACTAAGACACTGACGCCAGGCAGTCAAATACAGCGGTTATTTGTTCGTAGTTCAAATCAATTAATCAGTAATCAATTTATCATTAATCAGTAATCAATTTATCAAAAATCAGATATTCATCCCCCTCTCACAATCAGCACCTTTTTGGTTTTGAAAAACTCTTCTCCGAACACTTCTGAAATCTCCTTCACCTCAACGCGTTTGCGCGGATATTGCTTTCTGAAATTGTATATCTCATCAGTCAGGTCGCCGCCCTTCAAACAGATGAGCTCCGAATCGGGTTTTAGATTTTTGTGAACCCAGGCGTAAAAATCTACCAGTTGGGTAACAGCACGGCATACAACAACATCGTATTTGCCTTTGATTTGTTCGGCTCTGGCCTGTTCGGCTTTTACATTTTTCAATCCGAGTTCTTCTTTGACTGCGTTCACCACACTGATCTTCTTGCCTATGGAATCCACGAGGTGAAACTCAATCTCAGGAAAATAGATAGCGAGTGGAATGCCCGGAAAACCTCCTCCTGTGCCAATGTCGAGCACGGTATGAACATTTTTCATATCGGCAAGTTTAACAATACTCAGCGAGTGAAGCACGTGTTTGAGGTATAATTCGTCTATATCCTTTCGCGAAATCACATTGATTTTTTCGTTCCACTCCCTGTATACCGGCATCAGCTTTTCGAACTGAGATTTTTGTGTATCGCTTAGTCCCGGAAAATACCTGTATATATCGGCAGTGTTTACCATTTTTTCTGCTTGCCGAATAAAGTGATGATGGCGAAACATCCGTTGTAGAAAACATACAAGACATCAAACACCGGCATCCAGATGCTGATGCCTTTTTGCTTCAGTTTTCTGAAACCGTATACAATAAGCGGCCACTTAAAAGCCCAGTAGATACCCAGCAGTATCAGCGACCAGCCCATGGTGTCGTATATAAATAAACTTGTTATAAAACTGATCCATAAAAGAGCATGAGAAAAAGCAAAGAATGCCAGTTTAAACTGATGCGCAGGGCGGTAGTATTTCCCTGCAAAATTGTGTCTTTTTTTCTGTGAAAACCATTCGCCGAAACTTTTCTTGGCAAGGGTATTGACGAATGCTTCCGGATGTGCACAAATGGCAGTATTTTGGGCATTGCAAACCTCATTGACAAACAAATCGTCGTCGCCGGGTGCTATGTGCAGGTGACTGGCAAATCCTTTATGTCTGAAAAACAGGGAACGCCTGTAGCACAGATTTCTTCCGACACCCATGTAAGGATCACCCTTAATGGCATAGGATAAATAACTGAGACCTGTATAGGCGTTGTCCATTCGGGATATCAGGTTTACCGCATTGCCGGCTTTAAAGAAAGGAGAGTAGCCCAGAACGATTTCAATTTCGGATTTGGTATGAAATGGCTGAACCATGTGTTTTATCCATTGATTGCCAGCAGGAAGGCAATCGGCATCGGTCAGCAGAATGATGTCGTTTTTTGCAGCTTTGATACCGAGAGAAAGCGCCAGTTTTTTACCCTGGTAATGTTTCTTCATTTCTTCGGTAATGTAAACCACTTTGAGCCTTGCTTCTGTTTTAGCCAGTTCTTCGAGCCAGGCTGTAGAACCGTCCCAGCTAGCATCATCTGCAATGACAACTTCAAAATCAGGATAGTCTTGCGCTAAAAGAACAGGCATCAGCTTCTGAAGATTTTCAAACTCGCTGCGTGCACATACAACAACGCTGACACCCTGCCAGTTTTGCTCGGCGATTTCTTCAGGTTTGTATTTTATCAGTTTGTAGTAATAGGCAAAATGATAATAAATCTGCACAATGATACAAAGCAGAAGTACACTCAGCATAACGAGTGAAAAAATGGAAGGTTGTAGGCTTAACATCTGCTATTTGAATCCGATACCGGTTTTTTGTGTCGGTATATTATCCGCTTTAAATTCGGCAACGTCTTCGAGAATAAGCGTTCCTGTTGCCTTTGGTGTACGTTTGGTCTTGGGCAGTTCACTGAGTCGGAGGTGCTGATTGCGCACAGCCTCTTCAATAACTTTTCTGACTGCACGTCCGTTGCCAAAAAATTTATCGCGTTTTTTATACATGTATTCGATGTATTCCTTCAGTCTTTCTCGTGCTGCATCATCAGGGGTGATATTGTGATCGGCGAGTTGCTGAATGGCTATGCCGAGCAGATCTTCAGGCGCAAAATCCTCGAAATGGAAGGTGCGGTCGAAACGGGACTTCAATCCGGGGTTTGCCTCCAGAAAACGCTCCATGTTCTGTGTGTATCCTGCCGCTATCACGATAAACTTTCCACGGTAATCTTCCATGCGTTTTAGCAGTGTCTCAATGGCCTCTTTGCCGTAGTCGTTTCCTCCGCCTTCAGTCAGTGCATAGGCCTCGTCAACAAACAGCACGCCTCCCATTGCCTTGTCTATCAGCTCAGAGGTTTTGATAGCTGTCTGGCCAATATATCCGCCCACCAGCGATTGTCTGTCGCATTCAACCAGATGACCTCTTTCGAGTATGCCAAGCGCTTTATATATCTGGGCGAGTATTCTTGCTACCGTTGTTTTTCCTGTGCCGGGATTACCGGTGAAAACAGAGTGCAGCGAGAATATCTCTCTCGGATTTTTGCCCGATTCTTTATAGTAGCGCACAAGTTTTATCAGCTCGTCTATATCGGCTTTAACCTTAGACAGTCCGGTTAGTTTTTTGAGTTTAGCGACAGATTCTTTCAGCAGGTCTTCGTCGATCGGAATATCGGCCAGTTCGCCGGCGTGTTTGAGGTAGGCTCTTTCAACGTCTTCTTTTTCGATGGTACTGAGACTTTCAAGCGTAAGTTTTTTAGGGTCTTTCACTTTCATGACACGCAGTCCGAGATTCATTTTGAATTCGTCTATCAGCGAATTGACCATACGGGCATTGCCGAAAAATTTATCTCGTTCGCGGTAGTTTTCTACCAGATGCTTGTACAATTCGGTTTTGCCTTCTTCGCTTAGTTTGACACCGCGTTTTTCGCAGGCGTATTCGGCAATCTTGATGAGTTCCTGAGGCAGATAATCCGGGAAATCGTAAGTCATGTTGAAGCGCGATTTCAATCCGGGATTTGATTCCATAAAGGTATTCATTTCGGCAGGATAACCCGCCACTATGATGGCGATATCGTTTGAATCGCTGAGTTCTTTCAGCAGTATTTCTATGGCTTCCTTGCCGAAGTCTTTGCTGTCGTCGTCTTTGCGGGCAAGCGAGTAGGCTTCGTCAATAAAGAGAATACCATCTTTGGCTTTCTTGATGGCTTCTTTTGTTTTAGGGGCTGTCTGACCGATAAACTCTGCGACCAGGTCGCCGCGGTCTACTTCGTGCACATGGCCTTTTTTAAGCAGGCCCAGTTCTTTGTAAATGCGTCCCAGCATACGGGCCACAGTTGTTTTTCCGGTTCCGGGGTTGCCTTTAAATACTGCATGCAGGTTGATGTGTTCGTTGTCGGCAACGCCTTTCTCTTTGCGCAGGGCAATAAATTTGAGGTAATTGGTGTATTCCTTGACCTTGCTTTTGATGCTGTTAAGACCAACCATGGCGTCGAGGTCTTTCATCACATTCTCGTACGAATCCGGCA
>CAZRKA010000077.1:0-15191 GCA_964600345.1 uncultured Chitinophaga sp.
GTACCTTAATAGAGACTGCTCATCAACAACAGTATTTTAGTACTTTTCTTCCACGACTGACTGATTCCGATTCCAACAATAAACAATACACAACTGCATTTCTGGAAAATATGCTTTTTAAAATTTTAGGTTAAGCCCCATCAGGGTTTTCAAAGCTCTCTGTTTAATAAAGGATTCAAAACCGCTTTATAGGATTTTTTACTACTATAGTATCAGAAAAATCACAAGAGATAGATGATATCATTCCGTATTAATTAATTAATTTTTAACTAATATTGCAGGTATGGGATAAGGTCTGCTTTCCGACTGGAAACGTACTGTGGACCCGCATTATTTCTGCATGCAAAGTATCAATTTACTCAATCTGATTACTTCCGTACTTGGCTTTACGGTTGCATTGACTCTGATTTTTTCGGGAGCTCAAAACCGATTCGTCAACCGCTTTCTGGGTATTGCATTCTTTATCGCCGCCCTCCGTTCCTTTTCCGTTTACGCCGTGCACGAGAACATCAGTTCCAATAATTTCCTGATTGGCACTGTATCCTGTTTTTTTTACCTTATACCCGCCTGCTTTTACCTCTATTTCAGATCCGTTATCAACGATGAACAAAGGCTGCGAAAAAAAGATATACTGCATTTTCTGCTCCCTGCACTTGCCTTTCTTTTGCTTGCGTGGTATGCCATCCGGTCGTATGTTCAGCTTGGCCACATAAGCCTTCCCGCTAATCAGATTGTACTCAATGAAGTCTCAGAATTTCCCGGTCATGTCATCCCTAAAATTCACGCCATCATTATATTTGGTATCAGCATTATTTATCTGTCTGCTTCCTGGTTGCTTGTACACCGTAAGCTGAGACAAAAATCCAACGAACACCTGCAGGTTAAAATGGTGAGAAACTGGATCATGACTTTGCTGATTACCTGTACGCTGCTGCTGATCGTTTTGATGTATAATGTGCTGATGGTCTTGGTTTTTAAAATAAGCCTCAATCAGTTCGTTAATCCCGACATTGTCAGACCGGTAATTCTCATTTTTATTTTTACCCGCGTGCTGTTTAAACCCGAACTTCTGTTCGGTATACCCAGAATTGAAACCGGGCTGCCCGTTGTCGATCAGATTCCTGATGCCCTGCCTGATAAAACGGATAAAATTACTGAGCCGGACAAAGATTTAATTCCTGAAAGCAAAATCAGCAGGCCGCAGGATGAAAGGTATTTCGATGAAAACGGATGGATTGATTTGTCGGGTGTGAACACAGATATAGAGAACCGATTGTCCGAAACTGCTTTCATACCTGTCGAAAAAGACAAGGTGGCGCAGTACATCAGCCGGATTAATGACTATCTTCTGAACGCCCCTTTTACAGATCCTGAATTTGACATGAAAACCATTGCCGACGAGCTCGATTTGCCGGTTTATCACCTGGAATTTATTTTCAGATATTACAACAGATACAGTTTTCCTGAATTCAGAAACCTGCTTAGGGTGAGATATGTCCTTAATGATCTTAAAAGCGAATTGCCAAGAAATTTTACCATGGAGGGAATCGGCGCGAGGGCCGGATTCAGCTCCCGTTCAAGTTTTTTCAGGGTGTTTAAATCATTGACAGGCAAGTCGCCCAAACAATACCTCGAGCTTGAAGAATAAAAATTGCCTGTTCTCTTAAATGTTGAATTTCAGGCGTCCTATTGTTTTATAAGGTCTCAAATCCCTTAATTCCGTTTCATTTCAGGTAAACTGCACCACGATGTTTTGGCCGGTATTTTTCAGAAGCCTTCTTTTGTACTTATGCCTGCACCAATACATATTATTCCTTTGCGCCACAGAATCGAAAAAACTAAAAACTTATTCTTCTTCCTCCTTTACCTGTTTAAAAAAGGTTAGTTGACAGTTCGCCCATTTGCTCCTGCCGGCTTTCTTCTGGACATTTTTTGCCTCAGATAAATCTCAATTAACAAGAGATTGAATACCCATCCCAGCCAGGCAACTATTCTGTAGGCATCCATGGGTGCCGGCTCAAACAGCCATACAATTAGCCATTTCCAAAGCCTCAGGGTGATGGCTGATAGCGTAAGGGCAAAACTCCGCCACATGTATTTCCTATGACTTTCAAAATCACCTGACCTTGCCGAGGAATAAGCTTTCAATGTAAAAACAAACCACAATACAGAAAGAATACAAAATCCCAGTTGCGATGTCACACCGCCATTGGCATGTATACCCATTACAAAACCGCTTGGTGCCGAAAATAAAAGTACAACCGCCACATACAATCTTCCCGAATACCTGTGAACACTTCTGTACTTTTTCCGTACGAGTTCTGAAAACTGTGTAAATCCGCATATCAGCAATAAAAATGAAGTATACACATGTACAAAAAATGCAAGCCTGTAATACCCTAGCTCAACCTCATCCTGCTTTATTCTGAGAAATGCAGCATTGGTATCCATAGGTATATACTGCAGGCTTATAAGCAACATGAGATACGTGAAATATGCCATCAAAACATACAGAAAAATCCTGACGGCTGTTTTAGCTGAAAAACGCAGATTACTAGTCACAGTTGAATTTAAAATCAGCTACGGGATAATCGGTAATGTGATAATTAAAATGCCACCATTCTGCTTCATAGGGTTTGAAACCCGACTCTGTCATGATAGATCTTAGCAGGGAGCGCATTTTTTTCTGTTCATTGCTTAGCAAGGGATAATTAAACGAAGCTTTCTCCGAAAAATCATCGAAGGCGGTTCCCATGTCCACCGGTTTCCCATCGGGATGCTCCAGGCTCAGATCTATTGCGCAGCCTTTGTTGTGCATAGACCCCTTTCCCGGCTTGGCAACATATCGTTCGTCGCCAATAAGTTCAAACATTTTAACCTGTACAGAATACGGTCTGTAACAGTCGAATATCCGCAGTTTGTATCCTTTGTTTTTTGCAATGGCCGAGGCTTTAATCAAGGCGGCGGCGGCTTCCTTTCTCAGATAACATCTGGCACATGGGTACAATTTTGTATGTGTAAAATTTGATGTATCCGAATAAACCAGATTCAGTCTTATAGCATTATTGCCTTCTTTGATTTCAACCCATACAGTATCCGATTTTTCATTTTTTAAATCATTGCTGACAGATTGATTTGCCACAGTCTTTGGCTTACTGTCGTTTACAACAGGTAAATCCGAACAGCCAGACATTGCGCTAACGGCCAAAAACATCGTAATACTCTTCGGCATGTTTTTCGTAACTCAGAAGCAGTTTGATGTTTTGTTTTTCGGTTTCACTTAGCATGGCTTTGATGTCTGTATAAACAGGCATATACCAGGTCTGATTGTCGAAATAGGCCCTTAGCGGTCTTTTTTTGAATGTATAGCCGTGTTTGGCATAGATTGAGTTTCTGAGAATAAAAATATCAGCCTTGCTCAGATTTTCGACTTGTTTTTTTGTAAGCAACTGTTTGCTCGGATTGTACTTGAAAATAGCCTGGGTACTGCTTAAATAACTTTCATCTATATACTCTTCTCCTTCGTATACCTCTTTGACTGTTTTTATTTTCTCCCAGTCAAAGTAGGTATCCTCGAGGTCTGCATCCGGATTATATGTAAATATTTTTTTCTCCAGTTTATAGATTCTTGCAGGTATTTCAACTTTGCCGTATGCCTTCCATTTACCTTTGATTTCTTTGTCATTGGCAGCAATGCTGAATTCGAATTCACCATCGTATTTGTGATCGCCGGGCTCTCTTACCCTGAATAAATATGTATTGTCTGTCAGTAAACAGGTTCCTTTAAATACCCTTCTGTTGCCCGCCACCACACTGTGACCCAGCACGCTGTCGCCGTATATCGAATCGATAGAAACATTGATTTTATTGCTTTTATTCCAGTTGTATACCCATTCTCTGTCCTCCAAATCTTTATCGGGTTCAAAAAATCCAACCCAGTAACCTATCAGGTCATCCTTGCTTTTTATGTTAAGGTTTTGCGTTACCCTAACAGGTTCAAGCAGTTTGGGTTCTTCGGGTTTTGTTTCTGCAATCTCAGGCGTTTCGGTGGTTTTAACCGGCTCGTTCTTTACCGCATTGCTGCAGGCGCCCGAAATCAATAAAATCAACAGCAGTTTTTTCATGTGTTTCATATCGGCTTTGTTTTTGAAATTCAATAATACCAAAAATAAAGCAAATACAATAATCTGCAGGAGTTTTATGCTAAACCGGATTCTTTATTGCATTGCCTTAACCTTTCCATTCCGGCAATCTGCCCGGTGTATATGGAAACTGTTTGTTGTCGAGTTGTTTTTCCAGTTCTTCCAGCAGTGTTTTCAATCCTAAAATATCATTGTAAACAGAACCGAATTGTTTTTTCAGTTCTGCAAGTCTGGCGGTATAGGTTCCGGTAGCCGGCTGGCTTGTGGCCCAGAGGTTTCCAACTATCCCTTCCAGGGCGCCTACCAGTCCTGGCAACGTTTCGAATTCTCTCGATGCCAGACTTCCGTCACCGTGCAGCTGCATCTGAATTTTAATCAGGGCAGCGTCGATGGCGGCAATTCTGTTTAACAATGCCTGATCCTGTATCTGATGCAATCCTTTCTTGATGAAATTTATTCTCACATGTAATTCGTTACAGTATTGATTGACACCCAGAACAACTCTTCTGAACTCAGCCAGTTCATTGTTGAATCCTGCATTGTCGGTATTAAGCGGGAACAGAGTTTTAAGACGGAACCTTACGGTTTCACCTATCTGACTGACATTGTACCCCTTAACCAGTTTGAGGCTGATGCTGTATTCGCCGGGAAGAGCCAGGGGACCCTGATCCTCACCTTCGTATGGATTATCGGGATTGGGCGTATAAAAAGTGACAGGACTGGTTTTTTCAAGTCTTCCGTTCCAAACAAGGCGATAGACGCCCTTTTTTGCAGGTTGTTTATACTGACGTACCACATTGCCGTTTGCATCGCTTATAACGGCCAGAATATAGGTTTCGGCCTCGGTATCTTCCAGCCTGATACTGTCTTTAGCGGGATAAGGGTCGTTAGTCTGTTTTTCTTCTCGCTCTTTTCTGAGTTCGGCAAGTGTTTTACTGTCGTCTTTGACTGAATAGGTTATAACTGCTCCGAGAGGCGGATTGGGCGCAGTGTAAAAACTTTCACCCTGAAAAGATTTGCCTTTATGGCCGAGTGGTGTCGAGGGTATAAATACCAGTGCGTCCTTAACCGGAAATATGGTGGCCGCATTGTTTTCCATTTCGTTCTTTTTTGAACTGTAGTTCTGAAGAGGGCTGTAATCATCCAGAATATAAAATCCCCTGCCAAAAGTGCCCAGTATCAGATCGTTTTCTCTTTCCTGTATGACTATCTCTTTTATATTAATGACAGGCAATCCGCCGCCGAAACGCTTCCAGGACTTTCCGCCGTCTGCCGATGCATACAAATAAAAATCCGTGCCTGCAAAAAGCAGATCTTTATTGATGTGATCTTCAGCAAGACATTGTACCGAACCTCTTTCCGGCAGGTCAGACTGTATGCCGGTCCAAGTTTTGCCTTTGTCAGTACTTTTGATGATATACGGTTTGAAGTCGCCGTTGCGGTGATTGTTGATGACTGCATAAGCAAGGTTGACATCGTGCTTTGAGGCATAGATGTTCTGCACCAGCGCCTGTTCCGGAATGCCGCTTATGCTTCCGGTTCTCTGCCAGCTTTGTCCGCCATCTGTACTAACATGAATAAGCCCGTCGTCGGTACCTGCATACAGCAGTTTTGCATCTTTGGGCGATTCGGCAAGTGCTGTGATATTGCCGTAAATACTGGTAGACTGATTTTTTGCAACAGCATCCATGCTCCAGATTTTACCCATTACAGGCAGTTTGTTTCTGTCTAATCCACTCGATAAATCGAGGCTGATTACCTGCCAGCTGCTGCCCATGTCGGTGCTTTTAAAAACATTCTGAGCGGCAAAATACAGGGTGGTATTTGAGTGGTGGCTGAGTAAAAGCGGAGCATCCCAGTTAAACCTGAATGCATCCTGCCCTGCCATTTCCTGAGGTCTGATATCGAGCACCTCACCGGTTTTTTTGTTGAACCTGATCAGCCCGCCATATTGCCATTGCGAATAAACGATGTCCGGATTCAGCGGGTCGACAACTGTCTTAAACCCATCGCCTCCAACAGTTACAAACCAGTCGTAATTGTGAATTCCGCTGGCACTGATGGTGCGCGAAGGGCCGCCAAGTGTATTGTTATCCTGAGTGCCGCCGTAAACATTGTAAAAAGGCAGGGCATTATCAACAGTTACTCTGTAGAACTGTGTAATCGGCAGATTGGCTTTGTAGTCCCAGCTTGCTGCGCCATCCCATGTTTCATATAATCCGCCATCGCATCCCATCAGAATATGCCCTGTATTTTCTCTGTCTATCCAGATGGCGTGATTATCTACATGTTTATTTTTTTCGCCCAACCCGTGAAATGATCTGCCTCCGTCTGTGCTCACCTCTGCCCATGTGTTCATCGAATACACTTTATCAGGGTTAACGGGATCGGCAAAAATTTCCATATAATAATTTCCCGCTGTGGCATATGAGCTTCTCTTTTCGAAACTCGCCCCGCGGTCTTTCGAAACATACAATCCCTTTGTTTCAGGACCGGCTTCAATTAAAGCGTAAAGCAAATCACTTTTAACAGGCGATACGGCAAGAGCAATTCTTCCTATATCACCTTTGGGCAATCCGTTTTCAAGTTTAGTCCAGCTCTTACCTCTGTCCATACTTCTGTATATGGCCGATTCAGGTCCGCCGCCCAGATAAGTCCATTCATGTCTGCGTCTCTGGTGCGCAGTCGCATACAGAATATTGGGATTGTGCGGATCGATATGTATTTCATTGAAACCGGTATTATCACTAACAAAAAGTATTCTGTTCCAGCTTAATCCACCATCCTCGGTTTTATAAATCCCCCTGTCTCCCCCGGCGCTCCATAGCGGTCCGTATGCCGCAACAAAAACTGTATTCGAATTGCCCGGATCTATGGCAATCATGCCGATATGTTCGCTGTTTTTAAGACCCATGTTTTTCCATGTTTTTCCACCGTCTTCTGTTTTATAAACACCGTCACCGTAGGCAACGCTTCGCTGATTATTATTTTCGCCCGTTCCTGCCCATAAAATGTTTCGGTTAAGCGGATCCAGGCTCAGACATCCTATTGAAAATGAACCCTGGGCATCGAATACCGGATAAAATGCGGTGCCTGCATTATCTGTTTTCCATATACCGCCGCTGGCCGCCGCAATATACCATTGCGATTTGTTCTGCGGGTTAACCACAAGATCCGATATTCTCCCCGATGTTACCGCAGGGCCAATACTTCTGAAACTCATGCCGTCGAGCAGCATTTCGAAACTTGTTTTTTTTGCAGGCTGGTTTTCTGCCTTTACTACAGGCTGTTTTTTCTGGGCCTGCAGATTGATTATGCCGAGTACGCCTGCAAACAGTAATGCTTTTTTCATGTTGAATAAGTTAAACTTCGAATTAAAATGATATAATTTGATAAATCAAACAATGTCTTTGGAAATTAGACAAAAACCAATGAAGTATCGGATGAATGGTAAAGACTAATCAAACCTTACATTCTTTTTAAAGCACGAAATGAATATATTGTAATGTTATACGAATGAATCTTAGTAACGTCATGGGCGGCATCAGGTATGGTGACGGAGTGTGAAAAAAACCGGGGACCCACTGTGACAGCTCCGAAGGATGAGGAGATCGGCACAAGAGGGTCGGTTTTTAAACGCTCCGGCATGAACTGATGCCTGAGAAATTTCTTTATTAGATTTCTATTCGTAGCATCAGTTCAAATATCTGAGTTAGCCCATACCAGTTTTTTTTGCATACTTTTTTTTGTGTAAAAAAAAGTATGTGCCGACCGCAAAGGTCAAAAACTAATTAAAAATTTAATGTTGAATTTTGGTAGAAAGTCACTTAGATGAATTATGCTTAAAAATGATGCTATTGAAACTTAAAGAGATGACTATCATTGAAAGTCGCTCATGAATTAAGGTGCCTCAATTCCGTAAAGTTTGTTTTTAGTTTAAATAATCAATTATTACTCCTGTTGACAAGGCTTTTGTAAACCGCCTCATACATCGGCAATATCTTGTCAATGTGAAATGCCTGAGCCTGTTTCAATGCATTGTGCTTAAAAGTCTTGAGCGTATTTTCGTCTGAAAGAATATGCAGGGCATTGGCGGCCATATCTTCCACATCGCCCACATGACTCATATATCCGGTTACACCGTTGATGTTTACCTCAGGTATGCCACCGGTGTCAGAACTGATGACGGGTACTTCGCAAGCCATAGCTTCGAGCGCGGCTAAACCAAAACTTTCTGTTTCGGACGTGAGCAGAAACAAATCGCAAACCGATAAAATTTCTTCTATTTGTTCCTGTTTGCCCAAAAATGTAATGCGGTCGCAAACACCCGATTCACGGCAAATCAATTCGATGTGTGTTCTTTCAGGACCGTCGCCTATCAGCAAAAGTTTGGACGGAATTTTATCTGCCACCAGAGCAAAAACCTTTATGACATCCTCTACCCTTTTAACCTTTCTGAAATTGGAAGTATGCACCAGGATTTTTTCATTTAATGGCGCAATCGCTTTTTTGAAATGCTCCTTCTTTTGCTTGGTAAACCTCGAAAAATCTATGAAATTCGGTATTACATGTATTTCATTCTGTATATGAAAATTGCTCAGTGTATCCCGTTTCAGGCTTTCGGATACTGCCGTTACCGCGTCGGAATGATTGATCGAATAGGATACAACCGGTTCGTACGTAGGATCCTTGCCGACCAGCGTTATATCTGTACCGTGAAGTGTGGTAACTATTGGCACATGTATGCCCTGTTCTTCGAGTATGTTCTTGGCCATCAGTGCAGCACTGGCATGCGGTATGGCGTAATGTACGTGCAGCACATCCAGCTTATTCTGCTTGACTATGTCTACAATTTTGCTGGCCAGTATGGTCTCGTAAGGTACGTACTCAAACAAAGGATACTTGTATATTGAAACCTCATGAAAAAATACATTGGGGTTAAAGAAGTCGAGTCTGGCAGGTTGACTGTAGCTGATAAAATGAACGCTGTAACCCTTTGCCGCAAGTGCTTTGCCGAGTTCGGTTGCCACAACACCGCTTCCACCAAAAGTTGGATAACATACAATACCAATATTCATAATATTCCGCAAAGATATAGCCATTCGTCAGAGTTCCGAACAGAATAGAAATCATGTGCGGCTTTAGGATATTTTGTATCCGTTGAGAAATCCACCTCCTTCAAAGCCTTTGTTAACGGGCTTTCGGGAAATTTATAGTGATAAATGCAAAATCAATTAAATCTATGTTTTAATCAATTTTAGATATTCTGTCTGTCCTTCTGCACGGATACAAATCATATAAATACCGGCATCCAGTTCCGAAATATCAAAGTGGCCATTTTGAGCTATTCCCGATTTAATCAGCTTACCACTCATGTCAAATATGCTTATTCCGGGTGCTTCTCCTGTATATTCAATATTTAAAATTCCGGAATTTGGATTCGGGTATATCCTGAATGTGCCATTCTGAATTTCATCGAGCGAAACTGCATTTTCGGTAACTGTGACATTGTAATTCTTTGTAGTGCCGTCTTGCGCAACAACGGTATATACAACTGTCGAAGTAAAATTATTGCCATTAACGCCGCTTGTCTGAAGTACAGAACCACGCCTCACAAAACTATATGCAGAATTTGTAAAGCTTGCTATAAGATTGCTTCGGTCTGTTCCGGAAGGAACTGTTGCTGTTATATTGGTGCCGTTGATGCTGGCTGTTACCGCAGGACTTATGCCATTGAATGCAAAACTGAGTATATCTTTTTTGTCGAATAAAAGCTTGCGTGTTCCATTGGCATACCACACACCCCATTTGGCAAGTGTTATCAAAACAGTAGCATTGCCACTGCTGCTTATTTTGTCGGGGTTCAGCGAAATCTGGGCTACCACCTCTTCGCTGCTGGTGTTAAAGGCATTGAAAATAAGCTTGTCGTCGTTACGGCTGAAACAAGGGAAGCCAAGGTCGCTGCCGTTAAAAATAGTGCCAGCTTTATTGGTATTCAGATTATATGATAGAATGTAATATTCACCGTCATTGCCGTCGATATAATCGAATGCCACGATATAAGGTGAACGTTGGCTGTAAGTTGCATTTCCGATACTGATGTTTTCGGGCAACGAAGAAAACAGTTTCTCGATTTTGCCACCGGCCCAGTTATTGCTTGCAGCATCCCAAACCTCCAGTACGCCTACATCCCAATAAGTGTAATCAGATCCGCTCTGATTTTCCAGAACGTTTTTTGCATCGTACATCAGTTTTGTTCCTGTGTGGTCCCATTCCAGTGCGTCGGCATATAGCACACCCCCGCTGTTTACTCCGCTGTAGGTTGGGTTGTACAATTTAAACCTTTTCCATTCCTGTTTGCCAAAATCATATACATATATCGAGGTGTCCTGATCCGTGGTAATTGCAGCCAGTCTTTTTCTGTCTTTACTGATGGCAACATTGTCCCAGATGGTTTCGTTGCTGACAACTGTTTCCGTTTTGCTGCCATCCAGATTAAGGGCGTAAATGCGGTTATCGCTTCCGACATAATAGGCATACGAACCGTTGTCTTCTATGCTGGGTTTGCGTTTAACATTTCGGGTGATCTGACCTGAAGTGCTGCTTGTGCTAAGTGTGGCTTTGCTAAGTGTAAAAGATGATGAAAGATCGGTATCATAATACAACACGAAATCCTGTCCGGGATTTGCAGGAAGGTCGTCTACGTTATTGCCTATATTGCTGCCTACCGGGTCGCCGTATATGCCCACTGCATCGAATGCGGCGGCTGCTGCTGCTGCTTCGGTTGTGGTATATAAATCTTTGCAGGCCTGAATTACAGCCTGTCTTAAATCTTTGAAAACAGATGTTTTGGTGAGATACACATTTAATGCCCTGTAGTATACCTGTTCTGCCTTTTCTTTGGTGACACTGGTGGCAAAAAGATAAAAAGCATGATTGGGAATTCCGCTGTTGATGTGAACGCCTCCGTTGTCCTGAGTCCCGGAATAATACTCACTCATGTGTTTTGGCTGAAAGAAATTATCTGACAATGAACTTCCTCCGTTATGAGGATCCTGTAAATCTCTCAGCGCACCAGTTGTGCTGACGCCGGGCTTCATGATATCTTCGCCGAGCTTCCAGTCGTTCCTGTCCATCATGCATCCGAATATGTCGGCCATACTCTCGTTGATGGCGCCCGATTGGTTTTTATATTCAAGACTGGCCGATTTTTCGACAACCCCGTGGGTCATTTCGTGGCCCGCTACATCAAGCGATCCGGCCAGTGGTTTAAAGGTGTTTTTTCCATTGCCATACGCCATCAGAGTGCCGTTCCAGAAGGCATTGTCAAACCCTTGTCCGTTTTCGTCGCTGACATTGATTACTGAAATAATGGTTCCGCCTGTTCCGTTTATACTGTTTCTGTTAAAAGTAGTTCTGTAGTATTCGTATGCAATTCCTGCATTGTAGTGCGCCGAAACCGCTGTGGCATTGCTGAAGGCAGATGAGCCCGAAATGATATGATTAAAACTTTGAACATAGGTGTTATTGGCGTTGATGGTCCAGATCGCACCCGATGGGTCGTCGGGCAATGAAGAAGATGAAAGGCTGAACATCGGCCGCGAGGCATCTATCATATAAAAATTACTGCCGATCTGATAAGAATGAACCGTTCTTGAGACACCGTTCAGGTCGTTGCTGTTACCGGTTTTTGGTCCGTCTACATGACAGGTAATATTAAGCGACTCGAGTACCTTTCCGCTTACCGCATCAATTCTTACCCGCCATCTTTCTATGAAATTGGGCCTTATCACTATCTGGTAGCAAAGAAGGCTTTTTCCGTTTTCATTGACAATTATCAGTTCAGTTTCAGGTCCGTTATAATTAAGAAGTTTTAGTTCGGGCTCGCTTAGTTTTTTGAAAGCAAACTCGGGTGTAATGGCTTGCAAAGATGCTTTAACGGCATTGTCAATGCTTTGTTTGGAGGCAATATCAAAATTTTCCGGCAATTCGGTCCAGCTCCCGTGTGTGTATGTTTCGCTTCCTGCAAAATGCACGAATATTTCGGAACCAAAAACTTCAATTCCCTTATACCTCTGCTGTAATTTCACGTGTGTTTGTCCGAGTTCGTCGGTGCCGGAACTGCTCAGGGAAAGCTGGTTGATATCAAATCCTTCTGATATTTCAGCTCTGTTCTGATATAAAAACAAATAGGCAAG
Source organism: uncultured Chitinophaga sp. (assembly GCA_964600345.1). GTDB lineage: Bacteria > Bacteroidota > Bacteroidia > NS11-12g > UBA955 > JABMMZ01. Next base: position 12,341 of record CAZRKA010000077.1, read on the forward strand.
TTCGCCTGCGTGCTGGAGGTTGATGATGGCCTTTCGTTTGCTGTCGGTTTTTCTTATAGAAATTTCCCTGACATTTGAGCCGGTAAAATCAAGTACATTGCTTTTTGTTCCTGCAGAACCGCTTGCATCTATAGTCTGGATACTGTTCCTGAAAGCATTGGGACTTGATGGCTTTTTACTGCTTCTTTTGTCAAAGGCATTTTGCGCCATAATGATACCGGGTATCATAGCGGCGAAAGCGAAATTGTGTTTTAAGTTCATTTTTGTTTTAATTTATTGAGCATTGAATTCAGTTGGTTTAATTCTGTCGGTATATCCGTTTTTCCCTGAGGCCACTGATAAGAGTTCAGCAGTTTTCCTTCTTTGAAAATTTTTATGAAATTATTCATATTGCCACTTTCGTCCAGGCTTATGTTTTTAAGCGCCTTTGAATCGGCAAGCTTAATTATCTTTTTCAATTCCGATTTGGAAATTGTTTTTAAAAGGGTGCTGTCTTTGGCAAAAGCTTTTATTTCTCTTAATTCTCCAATTCCGTTCAGCAGATATTCGTCTGTTCCTCCGCTAAAACCTCCGCTGCTTCCGTAGCTGATACTGAATTTTCCGGCATAAGCGCGGTAGTTAATAAGTTTGCACGAAACGACAAGAAGGCAAACAAAAAGCGATAAAAACCAGATTATACTTGTTCTCATAATTCAGAACAAAAATAAAGAGTTTTACAGAATTTGTCATTCACCTTCTATTTTTGTTGTTTCGCCTATTTTCGTCTGCGCTTTGCCTACTTTGTCTTGCAGTTTCGATTTGGCCGGCTTTAGTTTGCATCAAAATTTCAGGAAAATGAACGAAATAGAAAATAAAAACGAGAACTCCTTCGGCAAAGTCATGGCCGGAATAATTCTGGTTGCAGTAGGTGTTATTCTGCTCATGAGGAAGATGGGATATTATGTGCCCGATTGGTTAATCAGCTGGCCCATGCTGGTGACGGTGATCGGATTATACGGAAGCTTAAAACATAAATTTAGAAATGCAGGGTGGGTTGTTGTGTTTTTCATTGGCCTGGTTTTTCTGGCCGATTTATTCTTTGTAGGTCTCGATATAAGCAGATATATCTGGCCTGTCGCTATCATTGTGGCAGGACTTGTTATGGTATTTAGCCGTAGGAATAATAAACATTGTGGCAAAAACCGCTGGGAGGCTTATGTTAAAACAGATACCGGCATAGAGCATACGGAAAACAGCGGCGACCGTATAGATTCGGTTACTGTGTTTGGCGGTATCAGCAAACGCATTAATTCCAAAGATTTCAAGGGCGGCGAAATAACCTGTATTTTCAGCGGGGCAGAACTCGATTTAAGTCAGGCAGATATCACCGGAAAAGTCACACTAGAGCTCAATAATATACTCGGCGGAACCAAACTGATAGTTCCCGCCAACTGGGAAATCCAGTCTGAAGTAGTGGCCATATTCGGCGGAGTTGAAGACAAGCGCCCACAGAGTACCTCTGCAGACAACAATGGTAAAACATTAATTCTTCAGGGCAGTTGTGTATTCGGTGGTATAGAAATTAAAAACTATTAAGATATAATGAAACACTTTATTGCCCGGATTGTATTTCGGATTGAAATTGCCGAAAAACCGGATTGCATTCAATTTGAAGAAAAGACTCTGATGATAAAAGCTTCAGACAGAAACGAAGCCTACGATAAGTCTGTCGCCTATGGCCGGTCTCATGAGGGCTCATTTGTAAACACCGATGGGTACTGTATCGGATGGCTTATGCTTGGAACCAGTGCCCTGGAGCAACTTGACCCCGATAATGAGGTTTTCGAATTTTGTTCTGTGCTCAAAGACCAGTGTTCGGATTATCATATCAACCGGTTGTTGAATGAGTCTGAACAAGTGCGAAAAACAAGTAAACAAACGATTATTGAATAAGGCCAGAAGCAGCGACAAAAGGTATTTCCTGTTTTACAATCTGTTATGGTTGTTGTGGATCTTTTTGCACATTTTTATTGTTTATCATTATGGAATTGAACTTTTTTCAGCTGTTACAGATAGTGTTGTCAGCAATATTATACTATATGTTTTCTGCCTTATTTTCAGCAACATTCTGAGGTTTTACCAGCCGGGCCTGAAACAATCACTCAACCTCATCATATGGACAGCTATGCTTTCGGCAGCCTGGTTCATGCTGATAAGATTGATACTGCCTTTTCTGCTCTCTTCCGACAGCATTTTCCTTTCTTTTTTTAACTCCACACTTCTGCTCAGGCTGGTTATTTCGGTACTGCTTATCGGCGGCAGTATGCTGATGATGTGGGTCTGGCAAAACTTTAAAAACCGCGAACAGGAAAACCTTCGGTATTCTCAGATGATACAACTGGCCCGGGAAGCCGAATTAAACAGTCTGAGACAACAAATGCAACCTCATTTTTTATTCAACAGTCTGAATTCTATCAGCGCTCTTTCCGTTTCTGATCCGCCACAAGCAAGAGAGATGATAGTCCGTTTGTCGGATTTTCTTCGTGCTACACTTAGCAAAAACAATGATGATTTAATCCTTTTTGATGACGAAATAAAGCAACTCGGTTTATATCTGGAAATAGAAAAACTCAGGTTTGGACACCGGCTGCAAACCCGGTTCTTAATAGATGAGCGCTGCAGCGATAAAAAGCTTCCGCCGATGATGCTTCAGACCTTGCTCGAAAATGCTATCAAACACGGACTATACGGTACCACAGATCAGGTTAACATCAATATATCCGCACGATGTGAAAGCGAGTTACTTGAAATAAGCGTGGAAAATCCTTTCGATCCTTCGCATTCTCCTTCCGGTGCCGGATTTGGTCTCGAT